>DAOWHR010000362.1 GCA_030641315.1 Anaerohalosphaeraceae bacterium
ATAGCGGCTGTGTAGATACGCCCCGTGCCCCTTCTACCAGACAAAGGTCGGTTAATATAACGCCGGTCCTGAAGCTACAGGCATTGCCAGCAACTGTTGTTCCGTTCCTGACAGACTCTATACGACAGTTGTAAAGAGTATTAGGATCTGAAAGCGGAGAAGCAGGGGTAAATGAATTCGTCTCAACATTTCCTAACAAAGCCAATGCTTCGCCATCTTTGGCCAAATAGACATCATAGCTGATTCCACTAAGAGGAACTGCACGCCAGCCCAGCGAAGTATCCTGTCCGATTCTTTCTGCGCCGTCAGCAGGATCAGGTGTATCCACCTTGCCCCATGTTGAGAAAGCCCATGTAGGACCGGTTAGTATTGCGCTGTCAGATTCCAGCCTCTCATCAATACGCCAGTAATAAGCTGTGTCCGGGCTAAGCGATGAAGCTGCAACATTGTAAGTTTCAGTTCCTACAGCAAGCAATCCACCCTGCTGCAGAAGGTTTTCCTGGTCCGTTCCTAAGAATACATAGTGACCTGTAAGACCTGAGCAGTTAAAGACGATGTCATTTGGATCAACTGCCGGTGTCCATCCAAGAGCAACATCAAGCTGATCATCCAAATCTTTGGTTCCGCTTGTCGGTGTTGGGTTACTAGCGCCAGGGAACCATTCCATGGCCCGAAATTCCATGATCTGAACGTGTGAGTCAACGGTCTGCTCTACCCTCATATACCGTATAAAATTAAAGCCGGCTCCGCCATTATCCCATACCCAATTACTCGGAGTTCCGCTTACCGGATCGCTCTGGGCGATAATATTCCTGTCGGCATCCATGGCTGTAACTACATTACCATTAATACGGTCCTGATTGCTATCGCGATTTTGAAGCTCAATTCTTGACAATGAAAAACTTGCGCCAAGATCCACTTCAAGCCAGTTTCCCGCAACCGCGTCAGGAGAATGGAAGCCTGTGCCGTTATTATTGTCAATGGCATTGCTTGGAACCCAACCCCATCCATCAGGAGAACCTGTTGCGGTACCGCCCAGTGCAAGGTTAACTGGAACGTACGGTTGACGATAATCAAACGCACGCAGTTCCATTAAATTCACGGTATTATCAACACTGTTAGCTTTTGCGACAATAATATATTGCGCCTGAGCAAAACCGTTTCCTTCGTTGTCCCATTCCCATAATGCAGGACTTCCGCTGATCGGATCGCTTGTGGCGATTATATTATGGCTCGCATCCTCGACAGTTACAATAATCCCGTTAGCACGATCCAGAAAGCCACCACGATTTTGAAGCTCGATCCTTGACAGATCAAACGCACCGCCAATATCAAGCGTCAAAGACGCATGCGAGTCAGCTTCGTCCGAGTGCCAACCCGTACCTGTGTTACCATCTATGGCGTTTTCAGGCACCCAGCCATGGGCGGTGGAGGTCGCAGTGACCGTACCATCCAACGCTAGATTTGCAGCCATGCTCATACCAGCCATAGCCAAAAACAATATACTAAACAAAAATAACTTTCTCATCTTTTGTGCCTCCAAAAAAATAATTAATACCCATCTTCATTTACCACACACATTTCCATCACCTGTAATCTTGCATTTCCAAAATATCCTTTCTGCTCTAAAGAGCTAAATCAGATGACCTGTATTTCATCAATCGTAAATTAACATAAATTACCGTGCCCATGCCTGTTTGATATAAATAACATCAACGCTGTCAGCATGGGTAGCCATCCCGCTGCCGCTTGGAATAGCCCTCTTGGCTTTCATGTCCTCATACAAATCTATTGTCCGCTTATCCTGCCATTTATGAGGCTCAACATGACCATCCGCAAAAATTACCTCATATAGTTGTCAGTTACAGCTCTATCTTAAAGCCTTATAAGCATAGTTTTTCAACATATAATCACGATCAATACCAGTTTCTCCAGGGTTCAGAGTAGCGTAGAATGTCTGCTCCATACACATCTGGATGGTACTCTCTTCCTGCCACTTGTGGAGTTCAGCATGGCCGTCAGCAAATCCTAGAGTGCCTGACTCGCCATGCCATATGCCCATCGGATCTACCCATGCCCTCGATCCAGGGTTGATAACCCATGAACCGGAGTTACAGCCTCTTCCATCCATTTCCTCGACAAATATATATTTAGAGGAAGGCTGACGTATCTGACTGTCCACTGTGATCGGAACGATCTCCCATGCGCCACTCGGATCGACTCCGTTCATTCCCCCAACAATGGAATAAGTCCTGTATGCACCTTTGCCGGAACCACCTTTGACTGGAGCTGTTTGATATCTTTTGTCACCTGGACAGTGATACACTTTAGGGTTATCAAGGTAAGGGTACAACAGGCCGGCTTTGATACCGTTGATTTTCTGTTCGACACTTGAGCTTCCTTCTCCAACAGGATCTCCGTTGTCGTCAAGTGGGAAAAGAACCCATGAGTAAGACGGAGTCCCGGAACCCCATGGGTCATAGGGAGTACGCCGTGCGGTACCGCCGCCGACAATTTTGCCATCGTTATCACCGGTATACAAATACCAGCCCTTTGACATTTGCCCAAGATTTGAAAGGCAAACAGCTGCCTGAGCTTTCTTTTTTACCATCCCAAGTGCGGGCATCAGGATCGCAAGAAGCATCGCGATAATTGAGATCACAACCAACAATTCGATGAGCGTAAACGCCTTTTTATTCATGCTATTCTCCGATAAAATATTAATGTTTTTTAGCTGATTTTGAAAAACTAAATACCATTTGAGACCTTAAATCAATGCTTATGTAGATCATTTCCTTTATTGAAATATATTTAAGCTTGCAGTGTTATGTATATTTATTACAATAAAAAAGGCTCATACAAGCGCAAAACGCTTGTTGACCACCTCAGGGTCAGCACTTACCCGCTAAAGTTAGCTGCTGGCTCTGTTTTTTATTTGTCAGTCAGTTCAGTGTTTATCTATTAGTTCAATTAACACGCTTCATAAATCTTGTCAGTGATCAGCACACGATCAAATATTAGCTAATTCACCAATATCACATGCAAACCTTAATCTTCAATTGATTGAAGTATCAGCCTGGGTTCGGCAAACGCGAACCAGTCACCTGATACACCATTATCACTTTCGGTTACGATCAGCGTCAGGAAGCGACTGCTCTGATCGATACCGATATCTATCTCTTCTATTTCAAGTATACCCATCGCTTTTTTCTGGAATACCAGTTTACTGTCAATAAGCACAAAGCAATCGACCTTCGGGTCATCTGGAGCATTATCAGATATACCGCAGATGCTCGAAAATCTGCTTATACTCAAATGAGGTATTTGTTTACGAATCGCATCAAGGTCGAATGTCACTCCCAGATTCGAACACATATTGATCGATCTGCGGTCGCCGATGACATAATTGACACCGCCGATTATAACTGGATAGTATCTACCCACGGTTTTAGAGTATAAGAACGGCGCATTGCACCCAATCCCCCAATGGCAAAGGCCGGTGGTATCAGGACACTGGTTCCATTGATGGCCGCTCGTACTGATCTCAACAGGCCCGTTACCGCCATCAGGCATAAAAACGCAATCTACAGCGGCAAGAGAAGGAACCTCAGTTAATGTATCCTTCGGCGGCAGAGTCGAATAGTTCTCGATATAGTTTGCTCTTATCCAATGATGATTTCCGGTAATTGGATGGATGGCAATTCCTGTGCTGCCGCTGCCAAAACCATCACCGCCGCCGACAATATCCGCCAGATCGATATCTTCACCTCGCCAGATGATCCCTTTGTCGGAAAATAACTTTCGAACAAAAGATTTTGTATTTATCTTCATATCACGTACGTTGCCGGAAATATCCACGCGTTTTGCGTCACCAGGCAGAAGGTCCTGTGTTACACCTGTATGGCCCTTCATACCAGGGATCAGCGAAGCTTTACCCCTGAACATATGAACATCGGTTCTACCTTTGGAATCCACTTTAACGCCAAACTCTGTCCCAAGGTCGATTATGGTAGAATTAGGTGTCTCAATAGTAAAACCTTTAGCATGTTCGGGTACGGTTGCGAATACTCGACCGTACGATAATCTCATCTTCTCGAAACTAAGAAGTTCTATTTCAGCAGGCCCTTCGATCAGGACCTCAGCTCCGTATTCGAAAGTGATCTTTGCGATACCCCGTTGCAGGCTCATCAGTCCCGGATGAAGAACTTCATACCTTTCGATACTATCCCGATCTGTCCACTCGGCACCTATTGAATCTGTAAGAACTGCCACAGGAAGTTTGACCGGAGTCATCATTACCAGCACCATAATAAACAACATAGCCGCGGCGGAAAAAATAAAAGCGAATATCGACAGCTTCGAAAACTCACGCCTGAGTTTAACAGACTCGGTCTTGGCAACTATACTCAGCTCTGGCTTTACTATCTCAACTGTCTCTGCCTCAACTGTCTCTGCGGTCCTTTCTACCTCAGCCAGAGCCTGCCAAAGATCGGTACAAAGTATTTCATCGTCAGCTTCATTTGGAGGATGGCAAATTGAACCCATATTATCTCGACAAGACAACTGGGCATAAACCTTTACAAAATCGAGATAATATGCCCTTGCTTTGAGGTCTTCTGAGATAAGCCTTGTCAACTCTTCACCGCGTTCAGCGGTAATTACACCCTCTATTGATTCGAGTACCAACTCTGCAAGATGGAAGTAATTTACACTCTGGCTCATATCATATCCTCCATTGAAATCCTGTGGCGGACACAGATCAGTAACGTATTATGAATGCGTGATAATGTCTTATAGATACCCTGAACCGGCCTGGATACTGCCACAGCTATTTTCTTAGGCGCAAGACCCTGTTCATATCGCATCTTTACCAATGATCTGTCTGCTTCATTGAGTTTCTCAACACAAAACTCAAGTGAGTCCAGTCGGCTGTCTTTTTCCCCAACGATTGACATTGCCTCATCGGCTATTATGTCCAGCAGCTTATCTGTGAACTGTACGCAATGGTTTTGTTTTGTACGCCAGTAACGAAGAACTTTGAAATGGGCAATACGAATGCCCCAGGCTGTAAAATTACTGTCAGTCTTGAAATCGGCGAACTTGATCCACATCAGTGTTGCTGTTTCCTGCAGAATATCATCAGCATCTGCACGGTTGGGGATCAGCATCAGGATATAGGTGTAGATATTCTTCTGATGCCGCATGAACAGTCTGAAAAAACGCGATGCCATAGCCGCATCACCCGGTGTTTGACCAGAATGATTAAATTCACTGCCCATTGAATATTGAAACTCCTTTTTGCGCATTTTCCTTACCAAAAAAGTCGTTTTACACATCATCATGCAGACATTACACTATAATATGCCAGATTCGATTAAAAAGTCTCCTCCCAAAATCTGGAAAAATAAAAAAAACTGACATTTCCAATTCAAACGGTCACAAAACATAATTATCCCGCATGGCACCATGCACCTGGCAGGCGTTCATCAGACTGCTGGAAAAGTGTCAAATGAAAGTGATTGCTCTTTGAAAAGAATATATGCTGGCAGATGTTGTTAAACAAACGCATTCGGGAAATGCCAAACCCCATCAAAATGCAAGAATGTTGTTTTCCATTTTGAGG
>DAOWHR010000248.1 GCA_030641315.1 Anaerohalosphaeraceae bacterium
AGATCGGCGGACGTATTCCGCGTGGTGTTCTGCTTGTCGGGCCTCCGGGGTGCGGCAAGACGCTGCTTGCCAAGGCTATCGCGGGCGAGTCGGATGTTCCGTTCTTCAGCATATCGGGCAGTGACTTTGTCGAGATGTTCGTCGGTGTCGGAGCGTCGCGGGTTCGTGACTTGTTCAAGCAGGCCAAAGAGAATTCGCCATGTATCATCTTTCTCGATGAGATCGACGCGATCGGGCGAAAGCGCGGATCGGGCTTTGCGAGCGGCGGACATGACGAGCGTGAGCAAACGCTTAACGCGATACTGGTTGAGATGGACGGATTCGATACTAACGACCAGGTGATCGTGATGGCGGCGACGAACCGCGGTGATATTCTTGACCATGCGTTGACTCGGCCGGGCAGGTTCGACAGGCAGGTTGTTGTACCGCTGCCCGATCTACAGGGACGTGTCAGGATACTTAAGATACACGCGCGTAAGATACAGATGGGGCCGGATGTGGATTTTGAGAGGCTTGCACGGGTGACACCGATGTTCAGCGGGGCCGAGCTTGAGGCGCTTATCAACGAAGCAGCGATCAGCGCGAGCATGGCGAGTAAGGACTTTGTTGAGATGGTGGACCTCGAAGAGGCCCGCGATAAGGTCCGCTGGGGCCGGGCAAAGCGCAGCCGGGTTGTCGATGAAAAGGATAAGCTGTTGACGGCGTATCATGAGGCGGGGCACGCTTTTGTTCAGGCGACGCTTGAGGATTCCGATCCGCTGCATAAGGTGAGCATTATTCCAAGAGGTCCGATGGGCGGGGCAACTTTCTCTCTGCCGGAAAAGGACAGGCATTATTATTCGAAGAAATATTGTATCGCTCAGCTGAAGGTTTGTTTTGCAGGACGGATCGCAGAGCAGATATTCTGTGACGACATTACGAGCGGGGCATCAAGCGATATTCGTATGGCGACGTCGATAGCCAAGGAGATGGTTTTGACGTGGGGCATGGGTGAGGAGCTTGCTCCTATCGATTACACGGGCGGTGCGAACGGGGAGTATTACTTCCCGAGTTCCACACCGGACTATTCGGAAAAGACGGGCGAGTTGATCGACGCGGAGATCAAGAAACTGATCGATCAGTCTTATAAGGCTGCGTACGATCTGATCGAAGCGAACCGGGATAAGGTCGAGGCTATTAAGCAGTCGCTGATGAAGTATGAGACGCTGGACGCTGAGGATGTTAAGATAATTCTTGACGGCGGGAGTATCGATAAGCCTACGGTTTCCGATCTGTTGGCGGCTGAGCAAAAGAAGGAAACTCTGTCAGCTTTGGACGATGACGACGATGACTTTGGGTACCTGGATGACTTCGATGACTTGGATGACGATGATGATAATGGTGAAAGTGACGATGAGAAGCAACGTTTTGATGAAGACGACAATCGGCAGGAGAACGGTTAGAGGCGGCATCGAAGTTTGACGTTGGATAAGTTGATGTTTAATATGCCGCTGCCTGTTTTGGGCGGCGGCATTTTTTTACGGAAAGAGCAAGGCGAAACAGTGAACCTGATAATACTTTTTGACAGCGATAAGCTCGATGACGGGCGGTTCCGAGTGTGCGGGGACAGGGCAAGGCACATTCGGGAGGTGCTGGATTGCGGTGCGGGCGCCACTGTTGAGGTGGGGGTGCTGAACGGACCGCGTGGGACGGGAACGATCGAGATGATCAACGGTGAGACGGCTGTGCTTGATTGTGCGTTCGAAGATGCCAGCGTTGGGATTGGGCCGGATGTCGATCTGATATGTGCGCTGCCGAGGCCGCAAACGCTCAAGCGTGTGCTTGAAAGTGCGGCGACGATGGGGGTAAGGCGGGTACATCTGATCAATTCGTGGCGAGTGCAGAAGTGTTATTTCAGCTCGTCGATAATGGCGGTGGAGAATTTTAACGAACATCTGATCAAGGGGCTTTGCCAGGGGCGGTTGACGAGGCTGCCTGAGGTTTGTGTGCACAGGCGGTTTATGGTGTTTTTTAATGAGACGCTGGATCGGCTTGAAAGCGAGGAAGAGCATAAGGCGCGGAGGTTGCTGCCGGACCTTGAGACGGATAATTATCTTGCGGCGATGGATGGAAGTGATATTGAAAGAGCTATTGTCGCGATAGGGGCCGAGGGCGGGTGGATCGACCGGGAGGTTAAAGTTATGGCGGAGAAGGGTTTTGAGAGATTCCGGCTCGGGGCGTGGCCGCTGAGGGTGGAAAACGCGGTTGTAGCGGCGCTTAGCCAGTTGGAGCTTGCGATTCAGAAAGTGTAACAATTTTCCAAGCCCTTTAGTATAACTTACAGGAAAACATGACAGCTTTTATTATGACTGATTTAGGAAAGGAAATTTTGGGATGAGAACGTTTTATAACAATGTTATAGTATTATTTGTTTTTTCAATTTTGTCTATTGCTGGCTGTTCTTATGAACAAAATCTGAACGCTCAGATTCAGCCTGTGCCGCGTTGTGCCGTGTTGCAGGAAGACGGTTATATTGTTTGGGGGGCCAGCATGGTGCGAACGGATGATGATGTGTGCCATCTGTTCTACTGTCGGTGGAAAGGTAACCTTGGACAATGGACAAAAACCAGTGAGATCGTTTATGCGACATCCAACTCACCACTGGGTCCTTTTGAGCCGCAAAAAGTGATCCTTGGTAGAGAAGCAGAAGGTGAGGACATCTGGTACGGAGTATCCTCATTCAATCCTACGGTGCAGAAATTCGGTGATAAATACTATCTCTATTACGTTGGCAGCAACGGCTCTAACTTTCCTGTGCAGAATAAGGATGGAGTCTACAAAACGGGAGCTGACGGCAATTTCATAACTCAGCGTATCGGGGTAGTAGTTGCGGATAATCCGGCAGGGCCATGGCGTCGGATTAAAACGCCTTTGGTGGACATCTCCGATTCTCTGGACAGCTTTGATTGTGATATGACGTGCAATCCAACAGTTACACAGGGAGCCGATGGTAAATACCTGATGGTATACAAATGCTCGAACAGAAAACGCGGCACCGGAGATCGGGGAATCTATCTGACAACTGCTACTTCGGACAGCCCGACAGGACCGTTTAAAAAAAGCAATAGTAAGATATGTGTGCATCCAACCAGTTCATTTGCAGTGGAAGACCCGTTTGTCTGGTATCAGGATGGCATGTATTGGCTTGTAGTTGACGATCAGCGAGGGGATTTTTCCGGTGAGAAAGGGCTTATTCAGTTTCAATCCAAGGATGGGGTAGACTGGGAACGATCCGAGAACTTTGTTGTTTGCCGAACAGAAATCGAATGGGAAGACGGCAGGATCGAAAAAACGCATCACCTGGAGCGACCGCAAATCTGGCTTAATAACGGTAAGCCAGCTGTGCTTTACGCAGCTGTTTCCCAGAATGGTAAATATTATAATGTGCATATTCCATTGCAACCAGTGATAAAAATATCACCCGATAAAGAAACATTTCAACGTTGAATTGTTGATCTGATATGCAGTCGAGTTGATTTTACAGTATTTTGGCGTTAGAATAATCGCACAAAACTGCTTTAAACACGTATTGTATACGTGTATGTTTTGGGCTATAGTCGTTTTGGAGGGCAAAAGTGAATTGTGTCCTTCCGGTTTGAACTAAATATTGTTTTATTTGGGTGAATTGCTATGAAAATTAATGTTAAGAAACTGGTCATTGTTAGTCTGCTGGTTGTGTCGGTTTTGTGGGTGAGCAGCAGTGCGGCGTTTGCTGATAACGGTATCGCTACTTTGAAGGAGACGAGCAAGGCATTTTCCAGCGTTGCTAAGAGAGTTACGCCTGCGGTTGTGTCGGTTAAGGTCGAAAAGTCTATCAGCGGCGGCGGACAGGTGAATCCGCATGGGTATGGGTCGCCATTTGACGAAGAATTTATGAAGCGTTTTTTCGGGCCTCAATACAGGCAAAGAACTCCGCAGCCTCAGCAAAAGCGAGTCGGTCAGGGCAGCGGGTTTATCATCAGCAGTGACGGTTATATCCTTAGCAATAATCACGTTGTGGGAAATGCGGACAAGATCACTGTTGTTCTTAATGACGGCAGGGAGTTTAAAGCAAAGCTTGTCGGTGCCGATCCGCCCTCGGACGTAGCGTTAATAAAAATTGAAGCTGACGATCTGCCTGTGGTTAAACTTGGCGACAGTGACAAGCTGGAAGTTGGTGACTGGGCAATCGCGGTTGGTAATCCGTACGGACTTAGCGCAACGCTAACTGTCGGGGTGGTTAGCGCCAAGGGCAGGAACAATCTGCAAATTGTCGGCGACGGCGCGGGTTTTGAGGACTTTATCCAGACGGACGCGGCGATCAATCCGGGCAACTCCGGCGGGCCGCTGTTAAATATTGACGGTGAAGCTATTGGTTTGAATACCGCGATATTCAGCCAGAGCGGCGGGTACCAGGGAATCGGTTTTGCTATACCGATCAATATGGCTAAGTCGGTCAAGGACCAGCTTCTCAAAACCGGTAAGGTTGTTCGTGGATTTGTTGGGATCAGAGGCGACGAAGTCGACCCGAAGCTTGCAAAGGCGATGGGGCTTGAGAACACCCGTGCGATCCAGATACTCGATGTTGTCGAAGGTACGCCTGCTGATAAGGCGGGACTTAAGGCCGGTGATATTATCCTGAAACTTGACGGTAAAGATGTTACGGGCTGGAGTGCTTTTAGAAACAGGATAGCAATGAAAGCACCGGGAACGAAGATAGTACTATTGGTTCAGCGTGAATCAAAACCCAAATCAATTAAGGTTACTATCGGTTCTCTTGATGAAGGTATGGAACTTGCCAACAAGAATCAGCCCAGTGCTGAATATGGTTTTCAGGTTCAGGAACTTACCCGGGAACTTGCCAGCAAGTTTGGGTACGAAGGTCTTGGCGGTGTTCTTGTGAGCGGCGTTGAGAGTGGAAGCGATGCAGAGCGGGCTGGCCTTGCCGATGGTATGCTTATATTGCGAGTCGGACGCAGTCGAGTACGAGTAAATTCAGTTGAAGAATTCAACGCAGCATTTGACAGGTCCAGAA
>DAOWHR010000380.1 GCA_030641315.1 Anaerohalosphaeraceae bacterium
CCGGGTATTTCTAACGCCGCTGGTAAAAGCCGCAGCGGGCATAAGCCATACACTAAAAATTTAATTGCTCTAACTGTTATATAATGTACTATTGCACCTGCGTAAAGATCAAATCCTTTTAATGAAAAGCGGTGAAACATGCATAAATACGAAACGGTGATCAGACTGCATCACACAGATGCTGCCGGGATAGTTTATTTTGCTAACCTGTTTGTCCTGGCACATGAGTGTTATGAAACTTTTCTTGAAAAATGGACCCCCATCGGCCAAATGATAGAACAGGGCCAACTTGTGATACCTATCGCACACGCCGAAGCCGACTACTTTGAGCCGTTAAGACTTTCCGAGAACATACGGATCGACATGGCCCTGACAAGCATCGGCAAATCTTCCTTCGAGCTGCAACATCTGTTTTACAACACGTCATCGAAATTGTCAGCAACAGTAAAGATGATCCATGTAATCCGAGACCGTTCGACGGGCAAACCGATCGACGTTCCTGAAGACCTGGCCGCAATGCTCAAAGAACTGCAGGATGATGACAACCTCTGATCGATTATTCGAACCTCGCTGCCAGGTCGCGGAAGAATTTTCTTGAAGGCTTGACCGTTGATACATTGTCCGGCCAAGGATAAAAGGCTACGGGAACTTTAAAGACTTCCAGACAGTCGCCTAGCCTGGCTTTGAATTCATCCTGATCGATGGGCAGATCATTAAGCATTTTTATAAACGCTGCCGGTCTTTGCCCATACCTGCCGCAGTTTACGTCGACGACCACAACAGCCTGAACTGTTTCAATTTCGCCGATCGCGCGTTCGATCTGTTCCGGATAGATGTTTTCGCCGCCCGAAATAAACATGTTGTCGGCACGGCCGGTAACATATAAGCTGCCGTCTTGATCTACACTACCAATATCACCAGTTCGGAAATAACCATCTTCATCGGCAGGCAACGATACCGTACTGCCGTTAACGTAACCCTTAAAGAGTGTATCGCCCTTAACGCAAATATGACCGTCGACATCGATCCTCAGTTTGCGATGTGGAAGAATTGTACTTGACGAACCATTGAGCAGATCCTGGCATTTCTTCGAAGTAGTTGTAATCTGCGAGGACATTTCTGTTGAACCATAAGTTATGTAAATGGGTAAATTGTGATCGATTGCCTTTTTAACCAAAGATGATCGTATCGGACCGCCTCCAACAAGAATGGCGCTAAGCAGCTTTAGCTTGGCAAGACATTCAGGCATTGCCATAAGCTGAGCCAGTTGAGTCGGAACAAGAGAAACGTGGGTAAAATCACAAGTGATAATCGATTCGGAAAGAGATTCTCCAGCAGCAGCAAAAGCAATCGAACCGCCATGAAGCAGTGCACGCATGATCAGAGAAAAGCCGCTAATGTGATACAAAGGAAGCGTCAGCAGCCAGGTATGTTCGGCTCTAAAGGGAATATTCGCTTCCGAACCGACGGCACTGTAATAGTGATTGCTAAGTGTGTGCAGCACGGCTTTGGGAACATCCGAACTGCCTGAAGTGAAAATAATATCGGCGTTTTTGTCCAGATCGAAATTATAATCGACAAATTCTCCGCAGCAAACAAATGTTGCCCTGGACGTTGGTTCATGGTTGAGCTTGTATCGTTTCGCGGTAAGTTTGAGATGACAAAACTCGTTCGCAACAAAGATCTTATCGCAGTCAACCGCAGCCAGGGACACGTTGATCATATCAGCCGGATAGCGGGTGCTAACCGGAACAACGGTTGCACCGATCCGCCAGCAGGCGATAATAAACGCGATATAATCAATGCTGTTCGGCGAAAGTACAGCGATACGGTCATTGGAGGAAACTCCGTTTTCACCGAGAAACCGAATCGTCTCATCGATCAGTAAGTGAAACTTGATTTGCCGATCATCGTTCATATTTCTTCAGCAGCTCCTCGTTCAATTCAGGAGGCCTCATCAGGATTCCCTGGATATCAATCCTGCCCTCTGCAACCGGCATAGCTTCTCGAAGGATATCGTACTCAAACCATTTAAGCGTATCAAGCCCGATCGCGACATCGGCCAAACCAAGATAAGCAGCAAACACCGCAAACATTGAAAGCGTATAGCCGCTCTGAAACGCACAGCTCATGACAGGCATAATTTTTTTCTTTTTGGCAATATTAACCATGTCAGCCGTCCGTCGAAAACCACCCAGAACGGAAGGCTTAAGAATAAATGCCCCAACACCAATAGATTCATACAACGACAGGCATTGCGAATCGATCAGCGTCTCGTCAAGAGCAACCGGCATATCGCAGTACCTGCAAAAGTGCGGATAATCATCAGGATTTACCAATGGCTCTTCAATATATTCGATTCCCTCATCACCAAGCTCATCACAGAACATAAACGCAGTTTCAAAATCAAACATCCGGTTCGCATCAAGACGAAGCTTCACTTTATCGCCAACTATATTGCGTATACTTTCAATAGCTTCGATGTCCCTGTCAACAGATTGCCGCCCAATCTTGACCTTGATGGTTTTGTACCCTTTCCCTGCGATGGCCCTAACCTCATCCAGTACATTATTCTGGTCTGCAGCAACCAGTCCGCACAAACTTATCGCTTTTAAAGTACTTATGTCGGCGGCATCGTTATGTTTAATGAAAAGATCGAACAAAGCCATCTCGACAGCAAGCCGACAACCGGGATACAATTCCAGGGGCACGATATACTGGCTCAAATGGTCAAAATCAAGAACATCGGGAAGTCTGCTGCCGATAAGATGATCTTTCAAACCGAGCAATTGACCAGCCGCCTGATCCAGAGTTTCTTCGTGCAGACCGGGCAAAGGCGACAGTTCACCAATGCCGACAGTACCTTCGGAAGTCGTCAGAAACAAAAACACACAATCCCTTCGGTCAATTGTTTGCCCGCCAACTGTTAAAGGTCTCCTAAGCGGCAAAGAACAGCGTCTAAGATTAAATTCCGTAATTATCATATTATCCAGCCAATGGAAAAAAGTACGCTGAATATTATAAGCAGTCTCGCCGTCCCTGCCAACAGTTTATTCAATACCTCGGGCGATGGATTGCTCCGCATCGTCGTCACAGCCATCCCAACAAAAGGCAGAATCAGCAGCGACAGCAGGCTATAGTAATGATCATTGACAGAGATACACAAATAGATCGGAATCGCCATAGCAAATGCAAAACAGAATATGTATTCGAAAATGCCAAACGATCTCCCAAACCGAACAACAAGTGTCTTCTTGTTGGCCGTTTTGTCCGTTTCGTAATCACGAAAATTATTTACGGTCAGTATCGCGACCGAAACAAGCCCGGGAGCCAAACCCGCTGCGATCACAACAGGATTGATAGTCCCCCTCTGAAGGTAATAGGTCCCCCCAACCGCCACAGGCCCAAAAAACACCAGCACAAAAAAATCAGCAATACCAATATACGAAAGCGGATAGGGCCCTGCCGTATACAATATACCGCAGACAACCGAAACCGAACCGATAACCAGAATAGGCACCCCTCCCCTCAACACCAGAAAGAAACCGACAAATACCGCCAAACCGAATGTCGCTAAAAAAGCGTTACGCATCGCAACCGGCGAAACCAAACCAGCCTGCGTAGCCCGTGTAGGCCCCCTGCGATCTGCCGTATCTGCACCCTTCATAAAATCATAATAGTCATTAGCAAGGTTCGTCCCGATCTGAATTAGAGTCGCCGACACAACAATAAGAATCAAAGAAACAACATGGACTCCACCGTCAGCATACGCAAGTGCCGCCCCGATCATAACAGGCGCCAGCGCAGCAAACAATGTCTTGGGCCTCGCGCTTTCGATCCATATTTTCAATTCATCTTGCTTCATTGCTGAGCCGCCAGATCATTAAAACTTTGAAAAATCAGGCTTTCGTTTTTGCACAAACGCGTCCCTGCCTTCTTTGGCCTCTTCAGTTTGATAAAACAGCATCGTCGCGCATCCCGCCAGTTCCTGCAATCCCGCCTGACCGTCGCAATCCGCGTTTAGAGCGGCCTTCAAACACCGTATCGCAACAGGCGACTTATCAAGTATCTCACGGCACCACTGAACCGTCTCATCTTCGAGTCGATCATACGGCACAACCGTATTCACCAAACCCATCTCCAACGCCTTTGCCGCATCATACTGTCTACACAAAAACCATATCTCCCTCGCCTTTTTCTGACCGACTATTCGCGCCATATAGCTTGCTCCAAACCCACCGTCGAAAGAGCCTACAACAGGACCGGTCTGCCCGAAAACAGCGTTGTCAGCCGCAATCGTCAAATCGCACATCAGGTGCAGCACATGCCCCCCCCCTATCGCATAACCCGCAACCATCGCTATCACAGGCTTCGGACATCGCCTGATCTGACGCTGAAATTCCAGCACGTTCAGGCTCTCCGCCCCGTCGCTGTCTTTATACCCCGCGTGCCCGCGAATCTTCTGATCACCCCCGGAGCAAAACGCATCCTTCCCCATACCCGTAAGAATCACCACACCAACTTCGGAATCATGTTCCGCGCAGTAAAGAGCATTGATCATCTCGACAACAGTGCCAGGCCGAAACGCGTTTCTAACCTCAGGCCGATTGATAGTTATCTTCGCGATACCTTCGAATTTCTCATATATGATGTCTGTGTATTCGCCTGCCGATTGCCAATTGATCTTTTCCATTATATTGCTCCGTTTTATTGTTGCAGTGTTTCGAGTATTTTTATTTTCATCGCACGACGCATATCGAGGTTCGCTTTCCGGTCCGTGGCACATTCGATTATTGCAGGAACCGATCTAATTACGGCTGTGTTATATGCGTCTATGAATTGTTTCTTATCCACTGCTTTGTAATAGTCGACATTGAACGTCTTAGCGGCGCCGTCGAAAGCAAAGTCATGCGGAGCGGCAAAGTATTTTTCGAATATTTCCTCATGCCGCGATATAGGCAAAAAATGAAATATCCCGCCGCCCTGATTATTCACAACGACTATTATCAAAGGCTGTGATAGATTCCGCAAACCCGACAAAGCATTAATATCATGAATAAACGCCAGGTCCCCGATCAACAGCGTCGTCTCTGCCCTGCTCCCTTCCGCAAAACCAGAAGCAGACGATATCACCCCGTCTATACCGCTTACGCCGCGGTTTGCCCCAACTTTAATATTAGCTCGATTCGTTACCGCATAAAGATCCATATCGCGAATCGGCATACTGCTCGACAAAAACAGCGACGAATTCTCACCGATCATCTTCGACAACTGCCTCGCGATAAACGCCTCGCTAAGCGATGGATTCCCGGACACCATTTCCTCAACAACCGCATCAACCCGCTTGTTCATCCCCTCATATAACTCAGTAAAAACTCCCCGCTCTTTCCTCTCAAGCTTACTCACAAGAAAATTGCACGCATCTTCAACATCCGCATGTACCAACTCAGTAGTCGCCTCCGAAGGATCGTACCGATCAGGAGTATTTTTTATCACAACAAAATCACCGGGCCGATTCTCAGCAAAGAACTGTGGAACCCGCTTTGACGTTATCCGCCCGCCGATATGTAGAACAAGATCAGGCTTGGCTTCAGCGTTAAACTCGTCGCTCAAAAGCTCCTGATCGAAGTATCGATGCACACCCGGACAAGCCGTCGACAAACGCAGCTGCGATATTATATCCGCATAGACCGGCCATGCGAGTTTTTCAATAAGTTTCAAAACCGCCACCTGCTCAGCCTGCGTTGTCAGCTCCCCAACAAGAACCATGCCGCGACTGGCTCTGTTTATTTTCTTAGCAAGGCACTTAAGTATTTTCTTATTCAACTCAGGTTGTTCGGAAGTTGACAGGAACTGTTTGTCACAATCGTTCCACCGCTTTATATGCTCGGTCTGATTCGCAAATCCGATCTCCCCGATCGGTTCAAGCGGTTCGTCGTATCGGCAGTTAATATGCACAGGCCCGGGATGGCTCACCGTTGCGGATTCATAGGCCTGATCTACCGCGGCAAGTACATATTCAAGTTTTGTACCCTTATTCGGACAGTCCATATCGTAACTGAATCTCGTAAAACTGCCGAAAATATCAGGCTGCTCGATAGTCTGATTCGACCCGTTTATAATAAGTCTATACGGCCGATCCGCAGTCAGTACAATAAGCGGCACGGACCCCCTTGAGCTTTCCGTCACTGCGGGCAAAAGGTTCGCTACTGCCGTCCCCGAAGTTGTCACCACCGCTGTCGGCTTACCTGTTGCCTTTGCATAACCAACCGCATGATACCCAGCACCACGCTCGTCATAAATCATCGTGCATTTCGCCCGGGCGTTCTTAGCAATCGCAGCCACCAAAGGCGTTGAACGTGATCCCGGACAAACACAAAAATATGTAACACCCAGCCGAACCAGTTCTTCGATGACAACCTGTGCCCAGAGCGTATTAAGGTTAGTTTTTCCCATAGCTATTGCCCGACTGCTTGCAAAAATCGGCTTATCTTTGTTTCGGTCTCTTCCCATTCCAGCGAAGGGTCAGAAGACTCTACGATACCTGCTCCTGCATAGAGAGATATTACATCACCAGCCACAACCGCACTGCGAATCGCGACAGCAAAATCCGCACAATCTTCCCCTATCCAACCCACAGGACCGGCATAAAGTCCCCTGCCGAATGGTTCCAGCCGCTCAATCTCCTGCATTGCCAATTCCCGTGGTGAACCGTTGACCGCCGACGTAGGATGGATCGAACGGATAATATCACCGATAGAAATATTCTCTCTTAGCCTACCTTTAAACGCCGAACTGATATGCTTAAGATTCGGCAATGTCACGATCTGCTTATCGGCGATTGTCTCAACATTATCGCAAAGAGATTTCAGGGCACCGGCAACATCGTCGACGACAAAGTTGTGCTCGGCAATCTCTTTGTCGGAATCCAAAAGATTCCCCGCTATTTTCGAAGACGCCGTCGATCTTGTCCCCGCAAGAGCTTCTGAATAAACAGTGCTGCCCTGGATTGTAAATAGACGCTCAGGACTTGCGCCGACAAATGCGTTAGCTCCATCAACCTGAAAGCAGAAATCGTATGTGCCGGATCCGCCGTTTTTAATACCGCTCAGCAACGCAAATGGACTGACAGCTTTTGACATTTCCAAGGCAGTTCTGCGAGCAAGAACCAGCTTAGCGAGTTTACCTTTTTCAATATCGCTTAAAACCCTGACGACTGTATCGACCCATTGACCGCGGTCAGGCAGATCCGTACGAGATAAGACAGTAGTTTCTCTGCAATGCTCCATGTCCGCATCGGCATCAAATACCAGATCATCAATCGCAGCCAACATGCGGCCCGTAATTGTCATTGCGGTATCTTCCGCACCAGCCATAATGTTGAATGCTATACTTACACCTTCAGCCTGCCGCACCAACTCGACCTGTGGCACAAGAAAACGAAACTTCCCAAATCTCCGCCAGTCTGAGGCTAATTCGGCATCAGGATCAAAAGCCATTGCTCCGTAGTATTTGACAGAACCGTAAGCGGCCGCAAGCCGTTTTTCGATAGCTGCAAACAACTCATCTGCCCCGCCTGCACTGCCATCGTCAAGCATATCAGCGGCATTTAATCCTGCCATTTCAAAACCGTCATCTCTGGATGAAAAGTATGTTTTGACACCGGCGTTTTGTGCATTAAGCCACTCAAGGAACGACACGTCGTGTACCGGCACTTCGAATCTCCAAAGCCCGGACGCAGGCGCACAAAACTCAGCTTCGATCCGTTCTCTAAGCAGTTTCACTATCATCCGCTTATGATCAATTTCATTTAGTTGCTTCATATATATACGCGATCCCGCATGTCAGGGGTATGGCGGCAATTTCGCTCAAGCCATTTTCCTGCAAAGTTAATATCACTTTTTCCGGTGCCAGAAATCCTTCCACCGATGTCGCCAGGTATCTGTAGGCACTTGCCGAACCGGATATACAACCGCCAGCCAGCGGGATGATGTGCCTGAGGTACACCCTGCTGTACAACCATCCGAGCAATCCCTTCTGCACCGGCGAAAATTCGAGTATAAGCAATTTACCACCTTTTTTCAAGACCCGCCCCATCTCAGCGATTCCCTTTGCCGCATCCGGCAGATTCCGCAGACCAAAGCCGACACATACGACATCAA
>DAOWHR010000234.1 GCA_030641315.1 Anaerohalosphaeraceae bacterium
ATCGGGCTACAAGAATGACTGTCCAAGTCCGTACTCAACGGCGACTGACGAGCAGAAGGAATATTTGTATACGAATCTTGTAGGACCGGCGTATGAGAGGTTTGTTAAGCTGGTGTACGAGGGCAGGCAGCAGTTGATGACGCCTGAGGAAGTGAAAAGCGCGGCGGATGGTTCGATATTTACCGCTGACCAGGCGCTTGAGAAAAATCTGATCGATTACATTGGCTATACGGATACGGCGATCTCGACGGCTGAATCGTTGGCGGGTATCAGGAACGCGCGTGTTGTTGAGTACACTCGGCCGTTTTCGATTGCGAACCTGCTGGGAGCGGAAAGCAAAGCGACGTTCAAGCTTGACAGGAATACTATCCAGGAGCTAACAGCGCCGCAATTGCAGTATATCTGGTCGCCTGGACTCTAGAGCAATTGGATTTTTAGTATATCGCTTATACCTATTGCGGCTTCGTCTGACTACGTTGAAAATACTCGACAATGGATAGCATTGGCTGCGTTTTTCGCCTTGTCAGACTCGTCCTCATAACGGCCTAAGTCGATACATAAAAAGTCCAAGTGCTCTAAATCCAATTATGTAACTTATTGAGATGGATTACATTATGGAATTTAGCAGACGCAACTTTCTTCAAAAGATCGGTTTGGGGATCACTGGTTTGAGTTTGGCAGGATGTCAGCATTCTATGTATGAACGTTCTGCCGCCAGCAAACCTAATGTATTGTTCATTGCTGTCGATGATCTTAACGATTGGATCGGGTGCATGGGCGGACATCGGCAGGTGAGTACCCCCAATATTGATCGGCTGGCCAAGAGCGGTGTTCTGTTTACGAATGCTCATTGTACGGCGCCTTCGTGCAATCCATCAAGGTCGGCTATTATGACGGGGATATCGCCTCATAAGTCGGGTCTCTATTCGAACGGTCAAAAGATGCGTGAGGTTATGCCGGATGCGGAACTGATGAGCAGGTATTTTGCCAGGCACGGATACTGGGCCGGCGGGTCCGGGAAGATCATGCACTATTTTATCGATGCACATTCCTGGGATGACTACTACCCCGCGAAAGAAACTGAGAATCCGTTCCCGCGAACATTGTATCCAGAGAAACGGCCAGTGAGTTTGCCTGTCGGTGGAGCATGGCAGTATGTTGAAACGGACTGGGGGGCACTGGACGCAACGGATGAGGAATTTGGGGGTGACTGGCTTGTTTCGAAATGGATCGGAGAACAACTCCATAGAAAGCATGAGAAACCGTTCTTTCTGGCGTGCGGAATTTATCGGCCGCACGAGCCGTGGTTTGTCCCGAAGAAGTACTTCGATATGTTCCCGATCGAGGATGTTGAATTGCCGGCTGGCTATAAGGAGGACGATCTTGACGATCTGCCAGCAGGTGGGAAACGGCGCGGGCCGAATAGATATTTTAAACATATTCGTGAGCATGGTCAGTGGAAGAAAGGGGTTCAGGGGTATCTTGCGTCTATCGCGTTTGCGGACGCTATGATCGGGCGAGTTATCGATGCGCTTCAGAGCAGTTCGTATCGTGATAATACAATCGTGGTTTTGTGGGGGGATCATGGTTGGCATCTTGGAGAGAAGCAGCACTGGCAGAAGTATACGGGGTGGCGGGTTTGTACACGGGTTCCTTTGATAGTTCGTGTGCCGGACGGAACTCCTGGATTGCATAAAGGAACCAAGGCTGGGAGCAGATGCGCAAAACCGGTGAATCTTTTGAGTCTGTTTCCAACGCTGACGGAACTTGCGGGGATACCGGCTAAAAGCGACAATGACGGAGTGAGCCTTGTGCCGCTGCTTAGGAAGCCGTCGGGAAAATGGGATCATGCGTCGGTTACTTATCTGAGTAAGCCCGGGGCGTATAGCCTCAGTACGGAGCGGTGGCGATATATTCACTATGAGGACGGGGGCGAGGAACTTTACGATATCGCGACGGACCGGTATGAGTGGGACAATCTGGCGGGCAAACCGGAATACGCAGGGAAGCTTGAAGAACTGCGTGCGATGGCACCTAAGAAATTCGCTGAGTTTGTTAAGCCGAAAGATGAGTCACTGCCAAAGTTGGTTTGGAACGCAAAAGGTGACGAACCGGTGCCTGCTTCGAAGCCGGATGGTAATGTGTTCGATGTGGTGTTTATTAACCGCAGCAGCAGCGATGTGAAGCTGTTCTGGGTTGATCGCGCAGGGAAGTTTAAGCAGTATGGGAAGATCGAGGCGAATAAGCGAAAGCGTCAGCAAACGAGGCCTGGCGTGGTTTGGATGATCGCAGATGAATCGGGCAAAGAGCTTGGGTACTTTGAGGTCGGAGACCGGAGCAGTCGAGGCGTGGTACCGGCGCAAACAAAGACAAAAAAATGAATCCTGAGGAAAAGAAGTATTTGCTATTGTTAAGGAGTGTTAAAATGGACAGACGTATGTTTTTGCGTGGGAGTGCTGCGGTTGGTTTGGGGGCCATTATATCCGGCTGTACTGGTGGTTTGACTGGCGGGTCGGGGTTAGAAGGTAAACGGCCCAATATTCTGATGTGTGTTGCTGATGACGCTTCGTATCCGCATATGGGAGCGTATGGGTGTGATTGGGTTAATACGCCGGGGTTTGACAGGGTTGCTGGTGAGGGCATTCTTTTTAACAGAGCATATACTCCAAACGCAAAGTGCGCACCGAGCAGAGCGTGCATTATTACGGGTCGAAATTCGTGGCAGCTTGAAGCGGCGGCAAATCACTGGTGCAACTTTCCGGCGAAATTCAAGACATACGCCGAAGCACTTGGCGATGGGGGTTATTTTGTCGGCTATACCACAAAAGGCTGGGCGCCGGGCAATCCAGGAAAAGTTGACGGTGTGCGAAGGCTGCTGCTTGGCAAAGCTTATAATGCCAAAAAGCTGGAACCGCCTACAAGAGGAATTTCAAAAACTGACTATGCCTCGAATTTTGAGGATTTTCTCAATGATCGATCAGATGACAAACCGTTCTGCTTCTGGTATGGCAGCGTAGAACCTCACAGGGGATATGAATATGGTTCGGGGATCGCCAAGGGCGGCAAAAAGATCGACGAGGTAGACCGGGTGCCGAAGTATTGGCCGGACAATGATGTTGTCCGTACGGATATGCTGGACTACGCGTTTGAGATAGATTATTTTGATAAGCATTTGCAGCGAATGCTAAAGCTACTTGAACAGCGCGGGGAGTTGGACAATACGATCGTAGTGGTGACGGCTGATAACGGGATGCCTTTTCCACGGGTCAAAGGACAGGAGTATGAACATTCCAATCATCTGCCGCTTGCGATCATGTGGAAGGATGGAATCAAAAGCGGCGGTCGTAAGGTAGACGATTTTGTGAGCTTTATCGACTTTGCGCCGACATTTCTTGAGACGGCTGGGATATCAGAGAAGGCGTCGGGGATGGAGAAAATCGAAGGCAGGAGCCTTGTGGGGATATTCAGGTCCTCGAAATCAGGCATTGTGGAGAAGGGACGGGATCATGTGTTAATCGGCAAGGAAAGACACGATGTGGGCAGACCCCATGACTGGGGGTATCCGATCCGAGGTATCGTAAAGGGTGAGTATCTTTATGTTCGCAATTTTGAAACGGATCGGTGGCCGGCCGGTAATCCTGAGACGGGATATTTAAATACAGACGGCGGGGCGACGAAGACAGATATTCTGAATAAACGACGCTCCGGTGAGGATAGCAGTTACTGGAAACTTGCGTTCGGCAAACGGGGAGATGAAGAGCTTTACCGAATCGATAAAGATCCTGACTGTGTCGAAAACCTGGCTGGGGATGCGAACTTTGCCAAGGTGAAAAAGCAGCTGAACAGACAGCTTGTAAGTGAATTAAAAAAGCAAGGTGACCCGAGAATGTTCGGTAAAGGGCATGTGTTTGACGAGTATGACTATGTTGACAGGAACTCAAAAGGCTTCTATGAACGCTATATGAAGGGTGAAAAGCTTAATTCCGGTTGGGTGAGCAAGTCGGACTTTGAACCGGCCGGATCAAAATAAAAAAATGACATTTAACATGGGTGTGTAAGAAAGTATCACTTCACTTTTTGGTTTGGGTGTGATAATATGTTGGTTTCTAGCGTGGAATATACAATTTTTTTAAGGAATGTTGAAATATGAAGCTTAGAGCGTTATTGCTGGTTTTGTTGGCATCGATCACTATTACAGGGATGCTTGCCGCTGAGGATAAGGGTAAAGGGGACAAAAAGTCCAAGGTTGAGGGCAAGGCAAAGACCGAGGTAAAGGCTGAAAAGACAGAGACGGCTAAAAAGGAAGAGCTTACGCTTAAGAAGCTATATCCTGAAAAGTCCATGTTTGGGCCGGGTGCTTCATCGACACAGTTTTCTTATAACAGTAAATATGCGGCTTATCTATACCGCCCATACGTGGAGAGGCGGCATGGATCGGATATATGGATCTATGATGTGCAGGCTGGCAAAGCTGAACGGATCACATCGGCAGCTGTAATGAGCAAATTTCAAAAGAGCGCACGGAAGGTGTGCGATGACAGGGTCGCAAAGGCTAAAAAAGCAAAGCCAAAAACAGAAACGGCAAAAGATGACGCAGCCAAAACTGAAACTAAGGTAGTAGAAAAAGACAGCAAAAAGGTTGTGGAAGAAAAACAGAACGAAGTAAAAGACGATAAAAAAACCAGGCAGCAAAAGAAGAGAGATACAAAGAAGAAGAAATCACGCAAAACCGATCTGGTAAGCCCGGCCGAAGAAGAAGGATCTACAAAGAAAGATCAGACGAAGAAGGCCAAGAAGAAAAAAGATGCGGTTAAGAAAAAGACTGACTCAAAAAAAGAGGTTCAAAAGAAGGGCGAAGAGGTAAAGAAGGATGAGGATAAACAGGAAGAAGTCGACAAGCGAACGATCGTTGACGAAAAGGACGCTGACGCGAAATCGGCACCGAGGTATTCGGGGATAAGTTCTATTAAATGGTGGCCTGTCGGTAACAAGATGCTTTTTGTTTCCGGTGGTGATATTTATTTGTATGAACTGGCATCGAAAAAGATCAGCCGTTTGACAGTTACGGCGACATCGGAACGCAGTGCGGAATTTCTGCCGGACGGGTCGGGGTATATGTATTCAGCGGATAACAAGATAATGAAAGTGAAGTTCGGCAGCCATCTTATCGAACAGATAGACCCGAAGTTTCCAGGCGGCGAGTCGCTTAGAGGTGTTGAGATCAGTCCTGACGGCAAGCGTATCGCGTTTGTTACATCTAAGTCAGCGTCTTCTTCTGGGGGGAATGTTAATAAAGTTGACATCGTTAATTATCGCAACAGGTTCATGAAGGCAAGAGAGATACCTCGTGTGACAGCGGACGCTCCTCAAAGAAAGAGCGAACGCAAGATATATCTGTATGAGATCAACGATCCGATGCTTGACAAAAGCGTGCTGAAGGAAGTCTATAAATATACGCTTGATGAACCGCGTGATCATTTCGGGAAGCCTGAGTGGTCGGAAGATTCAAAACGGATAGTGTTCGACACGTTCGACCAGAAGACGGCACAGATAAGCATTCTGGAGGTGAGCGTTAAGGATAAGACCAAAGAGAGCGAAAAGGCTGATAAAGCTGACAGTGGAGAAGACAAGAAGGATAAGGAATCGCCTGCAGAAAAAAAGGACGCTAAAGCCGAAGACAAGAAAGAAAGCGGCAAGGTAGATGAGGACCTGTTCAACAATGCTGTGATGATTCATAAATATCTGCATACGGGCGGTCCGACGACGCCGGATATGACTCATCCGCGTTATCTGGCAGATAACAGGAGCATTGTATATCTTAGCGAGCAGACTGGTTTCAGGCATCTGCATGTTCTCGACCCGATCTATCAGAGCACGAAGGCGCTGACAAACGGTCACTATGAAGTGTATCCGTTTAAGCTGTCGAAGAATCGTAAGCTGATGTTTGTTACCGCGACCAAAGAGCATCCTTCACGTAAAGAGATCTACCGGGTGTCGCTGGACGATGGACAGATGACAAAGCTTTCGCGGGAGTCTGGTGATTATACGAGCGTGGCGGTAAGTCCTGACGGCAATCTTGCAATGGGTAATTATATTACGTTCGGCCAGGGACGTGAGCTTGTGTATATCGACAGCAAGAAGAAAAAGCAGACGACGCTTACGGATTCGCATCCGGAGAGTACCAAGAAGCTGATCACGGCAGTGCCTGAAATATTTGACTACGAGAACAGGCACGGCCATAAGATCTACGGACAGATGTTTAAGCCTGACGACTGGAGCAAAGATGACAAGAGGCCGTTGTTGATCTATATCTATGGCGGACCGCTGGGACTGCGAAAAATGGTAACGGATGGATCGTACCAGTCGAGCAGCTATTTCTTCGGGTATTATATGGCGAAAAAGAACGGTTATGTGACGGTAACTATCGATCCGCGTGGTAATTCGGGTTATGGCGGAACTTTTGAAAAAGCGAACTATGACCGTGTTGGCAAACCGCAGGTTGAGGACATTGTTGATGGTGTGAAATACTTGATCGCTAAGCATGGTGTCGATCCGAAGCGAGTTGCGATACATGGGTGGAGCTTTGGCGGATTCCAGACGCAGATGTGTCTGTATACTAAGCCGGATGTTTTTGCGGCAGGTATCGCTGGTGCGGGGCCGACCGAATGGGAGAACTATAACTCGTGGTATACTACGGGTACTATAGGTGATACGAAGCAGGAGCTTGAGAAATTTTCACTGCTGCCGCTTGCGAAGAATCTTAAGACGAAGCTGCTGCTGGTACATGGGATGGAAGATTCGAATGTACTGTATCAGGACACGGTTAGAGTTTATAGAGAGTTGCTAAAGGCGGGCAAGGAAAGGCTTGTAGAGCTGTTTTTGGATCCGACTGGCGGACACGGACTCGGCGGTGATGTGAAGACTTTCAACCGGTTCAATAAGTATGAGGAATTTCTGCTAAGGACCGTAGGCACTGGTAAAGCAACAGTAAAAGAGAAAGCCGTGGAAGAGAAAAAAGTAGTAGAGCCTAAAAAGGAAACACCCAAGAATACTAACGCTAAAAAGAATAATAAAACTAAAAAAGAACGAAACAAAAAGAAGAAAGAACCTGCAACTGACAGTGTCGCACAAATGGTGCCGCTGGTAAGAGATCTTTTTCTGGCGAACACTTTTGGCGAGCATTAAAATCGTTACTGTGTTCTGAATTTTGCCAGTGCTGCTGCGCCGACTATGCCAGCGTCTTCACCGAGTGTTGCAAAGCATATTTCGACGGTTTCTTTTCTGAGGTGCCAGATGCTTTCGTTGAAATAATGCTTTATTCTGCTAAGCAGCGCATCGCCTGCAGCGATCATTCCGCCTGCGAAGACGATCTGTTTTGGCTCGGTTGTGTGAAGCATGTTGACGCATAGAACAGCGAGTGCCCTGGCGGTTTCTTCGGTGGTTTCTCTTGCGAGTGGATCGCCGTTTGCGGAATGCTCAAAGACGTCCTTGCAGGTAATTTCTCCGTTTTTGTCCAGGACCTCTTTGAGGGTGGAAGGGAAACCGTCTTCTACTGCTTCGGCGGCACGTTTTGCTGTGTTGGTCGCTGATGCGTATGCTTCGACGCAGCCTCGCTGACCGCAATTGCATTTTCTGCCGCCGGGGTAAATGATGAGGTGGCCCAGTTCTGCTGCGTTGTCGCCTGAGCCTTCGAGAAGTTTGCCCCGGTTGACTATTCCTCCGCCGATTCCGGTACCGAGTGTGAAGAAGACCATATCTTCGGCATCTTTGGCAGCACCGATGGCGAATTCTCCCCAGCAGGCTACGTTCGCGTCGTTTTCAAAGACGACGGGTTTGCCGACAGCATCACTAAGCATGTCGCGCATAGGAACATTGACGAGCTTTGGCAGATTCGTCGCAGCTTCGATGATCCCTTTTTTGTATTGTGCGGGACCGGGACTTGCCAGACCTACAGCTTTCACATCGTCCATCGAAATTTCGGCGTCAGAAACCAGCTCTTTTACAGCATTGCCCATCGCTTCAACAAGAGCATCACACTCAAGATCGATGTCTGTGGGGATCGAAGACCTTTTCAGCAGGTTGATGTCAGAGTCAAAGAGGCCAAGTTTGGTGTTAGTGCCGCCAAAATCTATTCCTACAAAATATTGAGCCATTATTTCTTTCCTATGCAATAAAGTTTTTTCGCGGTGCGGATGAATATATTTCCATCGGCGATCGCGATGGATGAACGTGAAGGTTTCGCGTCGAGGTCGACGTTTGCGAGCATATCGAATTTTGTGCTGTCGGCTGCAAGAATGATCACATCGCCGGATTCGTCCATCCCGTAGATAATACCATCTGAAGCGGTGAAGGATGCGTAATAAGGGTTCTTGCCAGGGAGTTTTTGCTGCCATTTCTGCTCGCCGGTTTTCAGGTCGAGGCAGGATAGAACCTTTTTCTTGACATCATCGACGACATAGATGCTGCCGCGATAGATAAGCGGTGTGGAACTGTCAGGTGTCGGCCCGTCATACGTCCAGAGGACGTGTGACTCATCCAGTTTGCCGATGTTCGCCGGTTTTAGAGCGAACAGGCCCGAACCGCGTGAACGTACGCCATAGACAATGCCATCAGCGGTGACGACAGAAGCGATGTTTCTCCATAGGCGATTTTTTTTCGGAGCGTACTGGTACCGCCACTCCTCTTTGCCGGTATGTGCATCGTGACCTGTAACGTAATCGGCGGCCATGATGACGATCTGTTTGGAACCATTCAGATCGAACGGCATCGGCGAGCTATAGGAATCGAGTGCTTCATCGATGGCGTCGGTGAGGCGGATGTGTCTGTAAATGTCTTTTCCGGTCTTCGGATCGATGGCCAAAAGGAAAGAATCCAGGGTATCACTATCAGGTTTGCGGTAGGATTGGGGGCGGCGCTGGATGAGGACGAAGAGTTTGCCGTCATAGATCAGGGGGCTTGAGCTGTATCCGAATTTGATGGAAATGTTGCCGAATTCCTGTTCAAGTTTTCTTGCCCAGAGTTCGTTGCCGTTATAGTCATAAGCAGCGAGATCGCCCGATCCGAAGAGGAAGTAAACCGCTTTTCCGTCCGTTGCAGCTGAGGATGAGACTAGATTGTTCAGGGGCACTTTGCGTCCATTGGTCGGGAACTCTTTTCGCCAAAGTTCATTGCCTGATTTTTGATCGAGGCAGAGCGCGTAGAGTTTGCTGTTGTCGTCTTTGTCGGCTGATGTGAGGAAAATTTTGCCTTCTACGACCAATGGAGTTGAAGCACCAACGCCGGGCATATCTGTGGACCAGATGACGTTTTCGGTTTCTGAAAAAGTTTTCACGACCCCCTTCTCATCTGTCGAGCCATCTTGGTTCGGGCCTCTCCAATCGGGCCAGTTGCCCGCAGTGACGATAACAGTGCAAAACAAATATATAATGAGACTCGCCAGATATTTTCTGTTCATCACATGTCCTTTAAAATATTAGTCGCCATAGCCGTTTGGATTATCGTTATGGAACTTCCAGGCGCTTTGGACGATAGAAGCCAAATCGGGATAGTCGGTATGCCATCCAAGTTCGGTATTTGCTTTAGCAGCGTCGGCGGTGAGGACTGGCGGGTCGCCGGGACGACGGTCGGTTTCCGTGACTTTAAAATCCTTGCCTGAGACCTCTTTAACTGTGTCGATCACCTGCCTGACGGAATATCCTGTTCCGTTGCCCAGATTAAATACAAGTTCCCGCTCTGTGTCAAGTTTGCCGAGAGCGAGGAGGTGAGCTTTGCATAGGTCCTGAATATGGATGTAATCGCGGACACATGTGCCGTCTTCAGTCGGGTAATCAGTGCCGAATATTTTGATGTCTTCGCGTTTCCCCATCGCGGCCTGGATAATGAGAGGTATGAGGTGTGATTCGGGGCGATGATCCTCGCCGAGTGTCGCATTTTCGCCAGCACCGCAGGCATTGAAATATCGAAGGGCCGCATAGTTGAGCCGCCCTGTCTGTGACTGGAAATGGCAGAGACGTTCGACGGCCCATTTGCTTTCACCATAAGGGTTGATAGCAGCTTTCGTAACGTCTTCGGTGATGGGGATTGTGTCGGGCATTCCGTATACGGCCGCGGTGGATGAGAATACGAACTTACCGACATTACAATTCTCCATAGATTTAAGCAGATTATGTGTATTGCAGAAGTTGTTGTGATAGTAGGAGATCGGGTTTTCAACGGATTCACCAACTTCGATAAAAGCGGCGAAATGCATTACCGCTTCGATACTGTGTTTCGTGAGCGTTTCAACGAGTTTGTCATAATCAGACAAATCTCCGAGGACGAACTGAGCGTCTCTGACGGCAGACCTGTGCCCCTTCGAGAGATTGTCATAAACAACGGGGGTGTGCCCATTTTTCGTGAGCATCGCTGTCATATTACTGCCGATGTAGCCGGCACCGCCGCAAACCAATACATTCATAGACTTTTTGACCTTTAGCTTTTTTCGTTTTCGTTTCTTACTAGTTGCAAAATCGCATATTCCAGTTCCTGATCATCGGCCAGATCAACCCATTCGTATTGCCTTTTCATTCTTAATTTCTGGAGTCGTGATCTGCTGGGTGTAAAGACCGACGGCAGATTGCCGAATCCGTCTATCGGTCTTTCGAGTGTTGACAAACGTCTAACAGCAACACTGCAATCCAGACAAGTCTGGTCAGACTGCTGTGATACTGTTACCGTGACGGTACGCATTATGCTGTGGAGGTTCGACAGGCGGATGTTATCTGCGCCTATGTTGTCTTTACGCCAAGGCTCAAAGAACTGTCCGCCACGCAGCGGTTTTGTTGATATTATGCCCTTTTCGACATCGTACTTTTCGATGGTAAAGTTCAAATTTTCGAGAATATCAGCGGTTAGTTCCATAGCGTCAGCTTTGTCCATACCCAGAGTGCAAAGCGGATTCGATGTTGGCAGTTGCGAATGTTGAGTGCAGCCAGCTAACAAAAAAGCCAGCATCAACAGTGATGAAAAGAAGTATCTATTCATATTTCGTTACCTTAAATAATATTTCACCGATATCATATTAAAATCGAGCAAAGATTTAATCAAGCAATACTTCGTCGTTATATGCAGGGACAGTTACAGGGAAATCTGTCCGTTCTTTTATAAGGTTCGCAAAGGTATTAGCGGCATCGGTTTCGCCATGAATAACAAAGACATGTTTTGGCGAACGCTTGAGGCTTGTGAGCCATTCTAGCAATTCTTCGCTGTCTGCGTGACCTGAGAAGCCATGAATTCGAACTATTTTTGCCCTTACCTTGTAATTTTTTCCGAGTATTCGCACTTCAGGATCACCGTCTACAATGCGTCTTCCGAGTGTTCCAAATGCCTGGTAGCCGACGAACATGACTGTTGACTCGGATCGTGAGATGTTATTAACGAGATGATGCTTTACCCTGCCTCCAGTGCACATGCCGGAACCTGCGATGATCATGATAGTGCCTCTGATATGGTTAATAGCCTTGGATTCTTTGCTTGTGCGAACCATTTTCAAGTCTGGAAAGTCAAATGGCGAATCGTGATTGACGACATGTTCTTTCATTTCCGCATCGAACAGTTCAGGATGGTCCTTGAATACTTCGGTAACCCTAATGGCCATTGGGCTGTCGAGGAAAGTCATGATGTTGGGTATACGGTCCTCAATTATAAGCTCGTTTAGATAGTAGAGGACGTCCTGGGCACGTTCAACGGAAAATGATGGTACGATAATGTTGCCGCCAGATTTGATCGCGTCGTTTACCGCATTTTCGATCGCGTCCTTGATGTCAGCATAGCTTTCGTGTACACGGTTGCCGTATGTTGACTCAATGAGTACATAATCAGCATCTTCAAAAACAGTCGGGTTCTTCAGGATGGGCATATCGTATCTGCCAACATCACCCGAGAACAGTACTGTTCTGCTGTCGTCGCCATCGGTAACCTTTATCTTTATCATTGAGGCACCTAGTATATGGCCTGCGTTGAAGAAGGTTGCTTCTACGTTTGGAGCGATCTGATTGGTCCGTTCATATCTAACGGGTTTGAATAGCGGAAAAGCTGCCTCAGCATCGACCGTAGTATACAAAGGGACCACTGGGCGCTTTGATTTGCGTCCTTCTTTGCCGTGACGGCGACGTTTGTAGGATGCGTCCTCTTCCTGTAGATGTGCAGCATCGAGGAGGACAACCTTGGCTATCTCAGCAGTTGCCTGATGGCAGTAGACCCTGCCTTTAAAGCCTTCCCTGACCAGTTTCGGCAGAAGTCCGCAATGGTCGAGATGTGCGTGAGTCAAAAGCACGGCATCGATGGATGCCGGGGGAACCTGAAAAGGGTCCCAGTTGCGTCCGACAAACTGTCTTTCCTGGTAGAGTCCGCAATCTACAAGTACCCTGGTACCATTGAACTCGAGAAGATGCCTTGAACCTGTTACGTTTTGTGCGGCCCCTAAGAACTTCAGCTTTAACTGCATGTGTACCTCTCTAAGCATTTATGACATCACTTTGGCTTTATTTAGATCGGGCAATTATCCGATAGGTTTGAAAATTCACAGATAACAAACCATAATGCAGAGATTGTAAAGTTTTGGCCCGGCCAGGTCAAGAACTTTTGGAATATAGTCCGATGTAACATGCCAGCGGAATATTTGCATTTATAGATTGCTTGTTGTCTTGGTCGAAGTATAATATACTGGTGTTGTTTCATTTAATCATTACGTATCAAAATGGCGATTATTAATACTATTATCGCATGTAAGCGGTAATTTTGCCCGGTAGTTCATAATCGGTTTTTTGTATGGTCCCGCCGTAAGCGGAAAGGCGTCTTATGGAAAAAGAAGATCAAAGAACAAAAGAGGATCTTCTGTCTGAAATCACCGAACTTCAGAAAACCAACTCAAAGCTATACGCTTTGGAGGCTTCGAGGGACAGTTCTCTGGAATCTTTGAGCTATAAGACCGCTCTGGAAATATTGATCACCACGATATCGAGCAACTTCATCAACCTCCAACTTGACAGGATCGACAGCGGCCTTGAGCAGGCTATTGAAACGATAGGCAAATTCTTTCATGTTGACCGCAGCTATATTTTTATCTATTCAAATTGCGGCCGTGTGATGACGAATACGCACGAGTGGTGCCGCAATGGAATCGAACCACAGAAAGACAGGCTCCAGAGTCTGCCTGCCGATACCTTTCCGTGGTTTGACAGGAAGATGAAAGCGTATTACACGGTATTTATCAAGAATCTTGGCGAGCTTCCTAATGAGGCATATCGGTTCAAAAATGAGCTTATTGCCGAAAAAATCAACTCGCTTATCTGCGTTCCGATGGTTTGCAGGGGCAAACTTATCGGATTCGTAGGATTTGACTCTGTCAGCGTTGAGCGGGAGTTCTCGGATGATATAATGGTATCGCTGAGAATGATCGGTGAAGTGTTCGCCAACGCTATTGACCGGAAAAATGTCGAGCGCGAGCTTCGAGAAAATGAATATCGTTTCAGGGATTTCTTTGAAAACGCTTCGGTAGGTTTCCATATTTCAAGGGCAGACAGAGTAATTACCGGAATCAACAATGCCGAGCTGGAAATGATCGGCTATACACAAGAAGAGATTGTTGGCTTTAAAAAATGGTCCGATCTGATCCTGCCCGAACAAATCGAACAATTCGAAGATCACTGGCAGCAGCTTTGCAAATACGGGCACGTTACCAATCTGGAGTATACTTTGCTTCACAAGAACGGCACATCTGTAAATGTGACCCTGACCGCATCGGCAAGATTTGACGAGAACGAAAAGCTCATCAACACGCGTACCAGCGTCGTCAATGTAACCAAACAAAAACTGGCTGAACACAACTACCTCGAGATATTCAACTCGACGAGCGAGGCGATCTTCGTGCATGACATGGAGACGGCAGCTATACTGGATGTGAACAAGCAGGCATGTGAGATGTTCGGCTACAGCGTCGATGAGATGCTTAAACTGCAGATAAGAGACATCAGCGTTGACAAACCGCCTCATACACAAGAAGACGCTTTGTGTCACTTCAAAAAGGCCGCAGCGAACAATACCGAACAATTTGAATGGCTTTGCAAACACAAAAGCGGCAAGCAGTTCTGGGTTGAAGTCGGGCTTAAAAAAGCCAGCATAGGCGGCACCGAGAAGATGCTGGCAGTTATCCGGGATATAACTGAACGGAAACGCGCTGACCTTGCTCTTTATATGAGCGAACAGCGGTTCAGGGCTATCGCTGACTACACGTATGACTGGGAGATATGGGTAAGCCCGGGCGGCAGGCCGCTGTGGACAAACTCGGCTGTCGAACGGACAACCGGCTATTCAGTCGATGAATGTATGCGTGTGTACAATTTTCCTGAGCCGTTTGTCGCCGAAGATGACCGCCAGGAAACGATGAAGATATTTAATTTTGAAAAGCCGGACCAGAGTTATAATGGGCTGGAGTTTCGACTGGTTAAAAAGGACCAAAGCCTTACGTGGGTGTCGGCATCATGGCAGACAATCTACGACAAGAAAGGTACCTCACAGGGATACAGGGTGAGTATTCGCGATATAAGCTCAAGAAAGCGTGCGGAACTGGCTATTCAGACCCTGGACGAAGGGACGGCAAGAGCTACAGGCAGTGATTTCCTTAAGAACCTGATCAAGCATCTCGCCCTGGTGATGAACTGCAAATATTCTCTGATCGGCCAACTGCATGAAGGGCCGGAACCTAAAATTGAGACCATAGCAGTATGGACAGGCGCAGATTTCGCTGAAAACTTCCAATATGAGTTGAAAGGAACTCCCTGCGCAAATGCTGTGAGCAAGGATATATGTTACTATCCGGAAAATATCCAGCAGCTTTTCCCGGAGGACCATCTTCTTAAAGAATTAAACGCTGAAAGTTACCTTGGCGTACCACTGTTTGACGCAAACGGTAAAGGGATCGGAATACTCGCGACACTGGATGTCGAACCGATGGTCGGTATTCCGCTTGCAGAGTCGATATTGAGGATATACGGTGCTCGGGCCGCGGCAGAGATGGAACGACAATTTGCCGAAGAAGCCGTGCGTATAAACCAGACCAAATACCAGCTTTTGTTCGAAGCGGCAAACGATGCGATCTTTATTATGAAGGACGGATATTTTATTGACTGCAATGACAGGACGCTGGACATATTCGGCTGCACGAGAGATCAGATAGTGGGCGAGACACCATCGAGATTCTCTCCTGAAAAGCAGCCGGATGGACGAAATTCCTCTGAAAAGGCTAAGGAAAAGATAGACCTCGCGATAAATGCGGAAGCTCAGATATTCCAGTGGCGTCATACAAAATACGACGGAACGCCTTTCGATGCGGAAGTTTCACTGAATCGGCTGGAACTTAACGGGGAGTTATTCTTGCAGGCGATGGTGCGAGATATCACACACCGGAAAAAATATGAGGCCGAGCTTGAGTGCCTGCTGCATACACTTGCCCAGAAGAACGAGGAGCTTGAGAGCATCGTCTATGCCAGTTCGCACGATCTTCGGTCGCCGCTGGTGAATATCGAGGGCTTCAGCACAGAGCTGAGCTTGAGCTGCGAACAGATCATTGAAATACTCGACAAACTGGAACTGCCCGATGAGCAAAAGAAGCGCTTATACGAACTGCTGAACGAAAACATTGCCGAATCCATCGGATTCATAAAGAGCAGTACACAAAAGATGGATACGCTGCTTGGCGGTCTTCTGAAACTTTGCAGGCTCGGAAAAACCGAACTGAACATTCGCAAACTCGACATGAATGAGATGATCGGACGAATTATCGATATGTTCAAATTTCAGATCAGCAAGCTTAACATATCGGTACTTGTCGATGATCTTCCGATGTGTATGGGTGATGCCGCGCAGCTTGACCAGGCATTTAGCAACCTGATCGATAACGCGATCAAGTATCGTTCGCCTGATCGGAATCTGGAGATAAGAATATCCGGTTCTGTTAAAGGGGGGACGGCTGAGTACACTATCGAAGATAACGGCATCGGAATACAGCCGGAGCATCAGCATATTATATTTGAAATTTTCCACAGGCTTAACCCGAATGACACAGTCGGCGGCGAGGGGCTTGGGCTTACGATAGTCAAGCGAATCATAACGAGGCAATCCGGGAACGTATATATTGAGTCTAAACCCGATGTTGGGACATGCTTCAGGATTTCGCTGCCCAGAGAATTACATTAACTTCAACACTGCTGTCACCTGTATCATCTTAATAACACAATCGGTGTAAGCCACCAAAGTGCTACAAAATTGTAACGGAAAAGCCATTTAGCTACAATTATGTAGCACCCAACACACACCCACACACCTGTACAATCTAACATAAAGCATTGCCAAATCTAGCCTTATAGCATATAAAACACAATTTATTTCTTTGGCACGTTTATTGCTCAAAGAATATTCATTGAACTTTATAAATAAACTGAACTGTAAGGAAGATGCGAAATGAGCGATCCGGTGACAAAAAGCAGGAAAAACACGACAGTAACAGCAGCAGTCATTTTGATGTGTTTGTGCGGCGGCAATGTTTTTGCTTCGAACGAGGCCATCGATACAGCAAAGATCGTCCAGGGACTTGATACGGTTTGGGTATTACTCGGAGCGTTTCTTGTATTTTTCATGCAGGCCGGTTTCGGAATGGTAGAAGCGGGCTTCATCCGGGCCAAAAACACATGCAATATACTTACGAAGAACTTTCTTGATTTCTGCATGGCTTCGCTTGGATTTTTTCTGGTCGGATACGCACTAATGTTCGGAGATGGAAACGCGTTTTGCGGCACCTCGGGATGGTGCCTCGGCGGACTCGATGAAACGGCTAACGGAATACCATTGTTTGCGTTCTGGCTTTTCCAGGCAGCGTTCTGCGGAGCAGCGGCAACGATAGTTGCAGGGGGCATGGCAGAACGAATGAAATTTGTCGCCTACCTTATATATTCATTTTTTATCTCGGCCCTTATCTATCCGATCATTGGCCACTGGATATGGGGCGGCGGTTGGCTCTTTAAGATGGGGTTTACAGATTTTGCCGGATCGACAGTGGTTCATACCGTAGGCGGATGCGCAGCTCTGGTCGGAACGATAGCACTTAAACCTCGAAAAGGCAAATACGCTCTTGATGGGAAACCAAACGCAATTCCAGCACACAGCATACCGCTGGCATCGCTGGGTGTGTTTATTTTGTGGTTCGGATGGTTTGGATTCAATGCGGGATCGACACTTAGCGTTGGCGATGGTTCATTGATCGGTAGAATCGCGATAAATACAAATCTGGCGGCAGCACTTGGCGGAATAACAGCAATGATAACCGTATGGAAAAGGCATGGCAAGCCTGATCTTTCGATGGCGATGAACGGGGCGCTGGCTGGACTTGTGGCGGTTACAGCACCGTGTGCATATATCGATCCTTGGGCGGCATTAGTGATCGGCAGCATTGGGGGGTACCTGGTGGTTAGAGGTGTAGAACTGCTGGACAAGTTGCGAATCGATGACCCTGTCGGTGCGTTTCCTGTGCATGGCATTTGCGGTATATGGGGAACGATAGCTGTCGGGGTATTCGGCAAGGAATCACTGGGGCTGCCTTACAACGGCTTTGCTTACAGCGGCAACCCAATGCAGATCGGCATTCAGATGGTCGGTATTGTAGCAGTGATCGCATTTGTGTGCGTAACAATGGGCGGAATATTTAAGTTGATCGATATTACAGTTGGACTTAGAGTCAGCGATAATGAAGAGATCATGGGGCTGGACATATCGGAACACGGAATGGAATCTTACGGCGGTTTCCAGATATTCAGCACGATGTAAAAAACATTATTCAATTGATTTGGAGTTACGAAAATGAAACTAATAATAGCTTATATTCAGCCTCATAAACTTGACAGTGTTAAGAAAAAACTTGCCGAAAAAGAGGTTGCGAAAATGTCGGTTACGAACTCGCTGGGGTGCGGTGCACAAAAGGGATACCATGAAAGCTACAGGGGCATCGATTTCGATGTGAATCTACTAAAAAAGATCAGGCTGGAGATCGCAGTTTCCGATTCTTTTGTCGAAATGACCATTGCAGCGATCATCGAAGGCGCACAGACCGGTGAGATCGGGGACGGCAAGATATTTGTG
>DAOWHR010000306.1 GCA_030641315.1 Anaerohalosphaeraceae bacterium
CCTCGTAAAGCTGCTGTGCAGCCATCATCGTCCGCTTGGCCGTATACCCGATACGGTTCGCCGCTGCCTGCTGCAATGTAGATGTTATGAACGGTCCCGACGGCCTTGAGTGTACCCGCTTGGATTTCTTATCGCTGATAACATACGAAGCTTCTTTCAGCGATTCGAATATCTTCATCGCCGTATCGCTGTCGCCGGCATGGAACTTCTCACCGTTAACCTTATTAAGCTCGGCTTTAAACGCGTTATGCTCACCAAGCCATTCATACTGCTCCGCAAGCGTCCTGCCCTTTTTCTCATCCTCAGCCGAAGCTATAAACTGCTTCCAGGCTTCACTGTGATCGGCTCCCGTATCCGTAGTGAACACTGCCGGTATCAGCCAGTACTCCTGAGGATCGAACGCACTTATCTCCCGCTCTTTCTCAACGATGATCTTGACCGCTACCGACTGCACACGGCCGGCACTTAGGCCGCGGGCAACTTTTTTCCAGAGCAAAGGACTGATCTGATAACCCACGATCCGGTCCAGTATCCGTCTTGCCTGTTGAGCCATAACCCGGCCCATATCGAGTTTACCCGGATGATCAAACGCCTCAAGGATCGCCTTTTTGGTAATAGAGTTGAACACCACGCGGTATGTTTTTTCTTCGGGAACCTTCAGGGTTTCGGCAAGATGCCACGCGATAGCCTCCCCTTCGCGGTCAAGGTCAGTCGCCAGATACAGCTTATCGCAGCTCTTAGCCTCGCGCTTCAGCGTCGCGACCATCTTTTTCCGGCCCGGACTGATGTCATAAGTAGGCTCAAAGTCGTTTTCGATATCGACATTGATCCCCTTGCTCGGCAGATCGCGGATATGCCCCATCGATGACGTCACAAAGAAGTCAGGACCCAGATACTTATTTATTGTCTTAGCCTTTGCTGGAGATTCCACGATCACCAGAGATTTGCCGCTGCCTGATTTTGCCATTTTAAAAAAACCGATCTATTTAGATACTTACTTACTCAAAACCTCTGAAAACAATGCTGCAAAGCCCCCCTGATCCCATTAAACATAACTGCTCATAGCTGATCATACATCTTAACTATTGACTAATATCGGCTAAATACCGCCGCAACAAGTATTGTTAAGGCTAGAACACATAACAAATCACACTATGATATGTCAAGGAAAAACCATAAAACCAAAACTAAATCCCCCTTCATGGCAGAATATGACCGCTTTAAATATTTTTCACAATTGCCCGCCTAGTGAGGAAAGGCAAACCGACAGCATTAAATGCCCTATAATTACAGTGATTTCCACAGACACAGCAAAGCCAACATGCACCACATCTATAGCCCGATAAAACGCCCCCTAAAGATATAATTCTTGACTCATCATAGTTCTTTTGGTATAATTATCGACGTTCCAACGGGGGGTAATGTACCTCTGGGCAGAGTAAGTGGAAAACATAGGTGGCAAGTACTATTTGAAAGGGTGATTATGAAGAGTCAGTCAGTTTTGTTGATGATGATGGCGTTTGTTTTTGTAGCTGGAGGTTCTGTTTTCGCGGCACTATCAGGAGCCGGTACTGAGCTTGATCCATACCTTATCCAATCCAATGCGGACCTTGACGAATGGAAGAGTAGTCTGACATACATAGCAGTCGGAAAAAATACAAAGCTAATGGCTGATCTCGATCTGGCAGGTGCTGAGTATAGCGGTTATGTTGTCTCCAGCATGTTTAAAGGCAACTTAAACGGCAACGGCCATAAGATACTCAACCTTTCAATTATCAACGGACACGGATTTTTCTATTCAATATCAGGAAGCGTAAACAATCTGTCCATCATTAACTGCACTGTAACAAGTGAAAATGTCGTTGTTGGCGGCTTTTGTAAGAATACTCAACTCTCCGGCACTATCTCAAACTGTTACTTCAGCGGTTCGGTTACCAGCACCCAACATTATGTTGGAGGCATTGCAGGCTGGAACGATGGACTCATATCAAACTCTGCTGCCGATGCCGACGTAACTGGCGGCACCTTGTATGCATCCACCGGCGTTCTGGTAGGCGGTAACTACGGCCGCATCACAGACTGTTACGCCAACGGCAGTTCTAAAGGAGCAGGATGGCTCGGAGGATTCGTAGGGTATCTCGATGCGGGCGGGACCATAGACAATTGTTATTCGACCGCACAGATCGATGTCGTAGGTACAAGCGGCGGACAGATCGATGGCTTCGTAGGAAGGCCGGCTGGAACGATACAGAATTGCTTCATCGATCTGACAACATCCGGAACAGTTTCAACAAACACGGGCGTCACAGGGCTTTCATCAACAGCAATGCAGGTTGAATCAAACTTTACAAACGCAGGCTGGAACTTCACGAACATCTGGGCGATGCCGACATCCGGCGCACCGATATTCGGCTGGCAGGCAGACGGAACATATTGCCTCACGCCGCCGTTCTTTGATTATACAAAAGACTGCCTCGTAAACCTCGCCGACTTCGCGGCCTTCGCAGCATCATGGCTCGACTGCGGATACGCAAACCAGGCACTCTGCCCATAAAAACAAGATCAAGCACCAGATAAACATCTCAACAGGTGACTATTTCCAGATACACCGAGTGCGGTTGTTGCGCCTATGTTCTGCTCAAATTCAAAAAATGACAGACCAACCCGCCTGCAAAAAAGCAATTCAATCGCCGATCTATGAGAGAAATTATTTGCTAGCAATAGCAGATTCCAGTAAGATTGCCAGTATTGAACGATTAGAGGTTCCATCAAGTTTTAATATGATGATATTAAAAATAGGGGCTTAATCAATGATAGCAGTAACCGTAATTGTTTGTGCCGTCATTCTTGTTGGCATCGGTGTTTTTCTCGTAAAGAAATATGAAAAAAATAGAACGCTGGGACTAACTGAGTTCTTTGGGACCATTTCATTTAGTAATTTTGATACCGGGATAATCCCGTCTTTCAAGATCACCACTAAAGGCCATTCAAGAAAAAGGTTCAACAATTTCCAGGGCACAGTCAACGACCTTGACCTCTCAGTCTTCGATTACCGCTACAGCACAGGCGGCGGAAAAAACAAACAAACCTACACCTTCACGATCGTCATGACCGATGCGAATCTTCCGGTCTTTCAATTATCCAAAGAAGGCATTTTTCAGAAGATCGCCGACAAGTTCACCAATAAAGACATCGATTTTCAAAGCCACCCAACCTTCAGCGAAAAATACGTTCTAAAAGCCGACAATGAACAAGCCGTCAGAGAAATATTTACTCCCGAAGTCCTGGATTTCTTTGAAGACAATCAACGTTACCACAACGAACGCTATTACGTAGAATCAAACAGCAACCAGCTAATCTTCGCAAAACTGCACAAAAGAATAAAACCAGAAAACATGAACGAATTCCTCGAAAAAGCAAAACAGTGTTTTAACTGTTTATCAAAACCAATCTAAAAACATACACATAACAAGTCTCATTTTTATGACTATGCAAATGTATGATTGATTTTCAGGACACTCTTGCAGATCATCCGATTATGAAAAAAAGTCACTCTGGAAAAGAATAATTCTTGACAGGCCAAAGCAATCCGGTAAGATTACTGATATATTATCAAGGTGAAAAACTTCTGGGGCCGTAAAATGGGAGATGTCGGCTAGTACGACTGCATCTAACGGCATCTGCAACAGTGAATAACTCCATTGGCTATAAGTAAATACAGATAATGCAGGACAATAGTTGAGCATATTAATATTGTCAGTTATATACCGCTGGCATGTGTTTAAATTTGGTTATTATTAATTGCTTTGGAGAAACTTATGATTTGTCTACATAAAATTAAAACGATAGGTATTACTCTTTTGTTGCTTTTTGTACTTGGATGTGCTTACGATGAGGCAAACAGATATTATCTGAAAGAGAACCTTCCTCCTAAGAACGTCAATGAAGTTGAGATTTTGCAAGAAGAACCTACCCAGCCATACATTCTGGTTGCAGATTTTCAAGCTTGTAATGTATCCTTTAGATATATGCAAAAAGAGGCTGCCAAAGTTGGAGCTGATGCGGTGATTGTTGTCCCTGCTGGTGGTAATTACTCGATGAATGAAAAATGGGCGGGTAAGGATAAACATTCAAACAGTTATCATCGTTTAACCGGAACCGCAATTAAGTACAAAAACTAATTTAATGAAAGAAAGGTATTTATGAAACGGACAAATCTAATTGGCTTAGGCGTATCGTGTTTAATACTGTTAATGCTTGTTGGCTGTGCCACTGTCACGGTAACAAAAACCGGGAAAGGTTACTTCAAGCCGACAGATCCAGATGAAGTTGAGATACTGATAACTGTTCCTGAGCGTACC
>DAOWHR010000131.1 GCA_030641315.1 Anaerohalosphaeraceae bacterium
ATTAATGCTATTACCAGCCAAAATACTGTCCAGTTCTAAAAACGTATGGGACCAATCTTTGTACGGCACATCAATCCTACCAACCAAAATTACTCCAAAAGAATTCCAACTATCAAACCAATCAATATTGAAATTTGCAGTGCCTCTGTTCCAAGCCCAAGATTAACAAGGTTCACGCCTAACACTACTACAAAGATCAGCAGTGCCAATATCCATGTCACAAACCTGTTGCGATTTCCGATGCGTTCAGCTAACAGCCAGTTCAATACAAATCCGATCAAAAGGCAATCGATCATTGAGATAAACATAGATGCTTCACTAGGTGAGAGACCCCTCACTTGCACCAATAACAATCTTACAATTACCACAGGCAGCAGTATCCACAATACCTGTCCACGCCGGTTTTCCTTGAACAGCACCACTGCACCTACCAATAACAACCACGGGATCAGACCCAGCACATTATAGATCGGGTTCCAGTAATAGGTGATTTCTGTTCCTTCTTTGGGGCCAAGATCGCCGATGTCGCAGGAAGAAACTATTTTCAGATTACCAAACGCATGTAATGGTACTCGCCACGAGTACGAACAGGTGCCGCCTCAACCATACTCGAATTCGCCGCCGCCCAGCTTTAAATCGCCTTTATAAATCGCTACTGAGGGCTTCTTAGCATCATTATACATCGAAATTTGCTGAGCATCATAAGTCTCGCCCCCAACTCCGACAAGCTCGTAATTGAACGTCAAGACTTTGCCTGACCTTTCGATGTCCACCGAATTACTCAAAGGCCCGCCGATCTTCAACAGCATCTCCTTGTTTTCCGAACTAACAACAACTGGCATGTTTCCTCTCGGTGAGGCAGTAGGTTTGTTTTGATCGAATTTTATAGAACATTGTTCGACACTGAGATGCTTCGCCGGTACGTTGCAGGTTTCTTCACTCAAACTGGGCAATACGAGCATCTCATCATGCCCAAGTACTAACTGGTTGACGTACTTGCCCTCAATACGAAGCGTGCCCAGCGAAACATCCTTTTCTGTCAGCGTACACCACAAGGCCGGATAGCCGCTATCGGTTTTTCTGAATTCAAAAGCCACCTCGTAGCAGCGTCCATCAAAAAATAAACTCTTCGGAACTGTCAGAGAAGATATACGATTGGTGGAATCTTTTTCCGTCGGGAAAACAGAAAAATTGCTGTCGTGTCCAACTGATCCTTTGAAGCGGTCGTTGACGCCGAAAACCCATTGCCTGCCATAAAGCTCGATCTTACCAGAATACCCGGAACGAATCCTAAAATCGGCATGTCGGTAGAAATCGTAACCTTGCATGTTCGCTGTGACTTGGTAACGACATATTCCGTTTTCTGTTGAAAAGGACAGCTCAAATACTGGGAAATTCTGAAAAAAGTCATTTCGGCTTCCTTCGGCTTCAACAATACCATTGGGGTCATTCGTCAAGTCACCGTCTTTGTTAAAATCAACATACAGCTTGCCCTGAGACTTATCCCAGATAAAACCTACGCTTCTATTATCGTTTGTTTGCCCGTGGTAATCCAATGCTCCCCGGAAAATCTCATTTTGGCCAAGTTCCGGCTCTTTGTCAAAGGGATCTTCACGATCAAGAGATTCAGATAATCTGCAGCTTTCACCATCAGATTGCCATTGCAATTCAAAGCTATGCTCATCGCCCTCCGCGGCAAACATACACCCCACGGCCATGCCGAAAATTAAAAGCACCAGCAAATATCGATACATAAAAACTCCTTTCAAAGGACCAGAATATCTTTACACTTATTCTATCGGGAACCGAGCTTTCCTTCAAGTTCTGAAACAGAAAATCCCTCAGCAATAACTTTATGCTCGCCATCGGTCAATATCAGCCATGGCAGTCCCTTAACACCCCATCTTGCTTGAGTAGCTTCCGATTCGTTCGGGATACCACAAGTAAGGAAGGGTATTTCTTTATTACTGACCCATTTGTCGGCTTTTTCTTCCATAGAGCTTGAGTTAACCAGAATTACCTTGATATTTTCTTTCGCCAAAACACTCTTCATTGCTACCAGTTGACTCACAACATGCCGACTGGGCCTCTGGTTAAAATCCCAGAAACAAATCAAGAGTGGCTTGTCCTTAACTACTGCCTTATCACTATCCAGGTCCATCGAGTCCCAGCCCGGGATTGGTTGCCCTGTCAACGAAATCTCCGGCACATGAACGCGATCCTGTCCCATGAAGATTTTAACATTAGTATCACCGCTGTGGGCAGACACTTTCCCCGGTTTAAAATCCTTACCTCCAATTCCCGCCTGCAGGCGAATGTCCCCCTCACAGAGACGTTGAAACTGAAATCGTCCTTTATCATCGGTCACTGTAGTATGCTTAAATTGCCCCTCACCCTGTAAAATGATTGGCAATCCCGCCGCCGCGGTTCCGTCTTCATTCAAAACAAAACCGTCGATACTCTGATTGGCCTTAGACATCTGGATAGGTTTCAGCTCTATGCTGTTCGTGGTTTCCTCCTGAATTTCCAGCTTCTTGTAAGTAAACGAGCCATGGTTCATCGTTGTCACAGTTATACGGAATGTAAATCCCTCAGGCATGTCAGTCGGAATCGCCTTAAATTCAAATCGGCCTTTAGCACCGGTTAATATCTCCCGGCAGCAATCACTCAGATAGCCGTGACCGCGGAAATCTAGGCTTACACGCGCGGCAGCTATCGGCCTTTCCTCCATATCAACTATGGTTCCCGTTAATGTCCTCGCTGGTTTGAGTACCAGTGTCGCAGCCTTATCAGGATTACCAATAATCGCTACGGTCGCCAGGTTGTTTTCAGTATCCCGTGCAATCAAGCACATATCCTCTCGCAAGCTTTCATAGGTGCATTGAAAAGCTCCATTTGAATCTGTTAGTACTTTTTGCCCCCAGGTCATTTTAACCGTAACATCGGTTGCCGGTCTCCCATTGGCACCTTTAACAACGCCGGTCAAAGGCTTAATGGGTGTCAATTTGAAACTAACGGCGGCAGACTTTCCTTTTTCTACGGGGGACAGTTTTAATTCCTGACGTTGATAGCGTTCGTCCCAAAACCTGAGATTACATTGTCCCGCAGGAAGCATTGCTTTCACTTTTCCATCTG
>DAOWHR010000398.1 GCA_030641315.1 Anaerohalosphaeraceae bacterium
GCCCCTGCTTGCATCCGATGACGGCGGGAGGACTTACGAATCCATCGGACGAAGGGGAGTGCATGTTGACCATCACGCGATGTGGATCGATCCGGCACATCCAGATCATATTATCAATGGAAATGACGGCGGTTTGAATCTTACTTACGATGGCGGTGAGACATGGCAGAAACTAAACTTTGTTCCTGTCGGCCAATTCTACGCGGTCAATGTCGATATGGCAGAACCGTATAACATCTACGGCGGATTGCAGGATAACGGCACGTACAAGGGATCGAGCCGGTCGGCGATAAACGAAAGCGCGGAGTGGGAACGTATCTCAGGCGGTGACGGATTTTATATCCAGATTGCCGATGATTTTACGGTTTATTGCGGCAGTCAGTACGGACACTATCAGAGACTTGACGCTAATGGCGGAAGAGCGAGAGTAAGGCCGCCACAGCCTAAGATGGAAGACGCATCGCTGATGTGCAACTGGCAAACCCCGATACTGCTTTCGAGCCATAGTCCCAATGTTCTGTATTTTGGATCGACCAGACTGTTCCGTTCGCTGGACAGAGGTGAGAATCTCAAGCCCATAAGCCCGGTTCTGTCTAGTACGAAATTGATTGGAAATGTGCCTTATGGAACCATCACCACAATCGCCGAGTCCAAACAGACTTTTGGCGTACTCTATGTTGGTACGGACGATGGGCATGTCCAACGTACGCAGGACGGTGGTTTTCACTAGAAGGATATCGGTAAGGGCTTGCCGAAGAGACTTTGGGTTAGCAGGGTGGAGACATCGCAGCATACCGATGGTGTTGTCTATCTCAGCCTGAACGCATACCGCAATGACAATTTCAGGTCATTTCTTTATGCCAGCGATGATTTCGGAGCGAATTGGAAATCGATAAAAGCAAACCTGCCCGATGAATCGGTCAATGTTATCCGTGAGGACCCGATCAATCCAAACGTTCTTTACGTTGGTACGGACATGGGGGTTTTCGTCAGCACAAACAAAGGCAAGTCCTGGGAAGTTCTCAGCAACGGCATCCCGATCTGCCCGTCACATGATATGGTGATTCATCCACGTGATCGTGAGCTTGTTGTCGGCACACATGGCAGGAGTATCTATGTGGTTGATGTCGAACCGATCCAGAAGCTTACCGACAAAGTTATTAAAAAAGCCATCCACTTGTTCGAGCCGAAACCTGTTCGTCAAAAACGAGAGCGTACAGGATCAAAGCCGTCGAGTGTCTGGAGAGAACCGGACGACATGACTGCCGATATGTACTACTGGCTGGCAGAAGATGGTTCTGTCGAGATCAATGTCAAAGACTGCAATGATATTATCGCTCAGATGACGGCCGAAGGCAATCGAGGCATCAATACAATTAAGTGGGACATGGTCGCAGATCGTCAGGTCGAATTGAATCGGCGGCTTAATAAAGCTAACGAAGAACTGGGTAAGGCCAAAAAGAAGTTCAACGAAGCTGACAATAAACAAGGCAAACAGGTCGATTCGGACGATAAAGCAGATGAAGTGAAAAAGCCATCCGAAAAGGACAAGGAAAAACTGCAAAAACTTAAAAAGGAACTCGATCAGGCAAAACGAAAAGTCAAGGACATAAAGTTACTGCTGGCCGAACCGGCTAAATACGCAAAGCTCCCGGAATCAACGCGTCAGAAGATGATACGAACCATCTATGCCGGCAAGGGAGACTATACCGTTGAGATTAAATCCGGCGACAATATCGAAACCGGAACCCTCAAAGTCAGCTCGGACCAAAAACCTGAAAAACTTGACACAGAGAAAAAACGCCTCGAAGAAACAAAAAAACTGCTCAATGAATATGACGTTATTGGCAAATAAGGAAGCTCTTTGATGAATTCGTACAAGCTGTTTCGTGTAACGCATAAATGGTTCGGTATCATTTTCGCGGTGGTGCTGTTGAATGTATCGGTAACCGGTATACTGTTATTGGAAAAGAAAAACTTCGACTGGCTCCAGCCGCCCACTCAAAAGGGCCAGACAGGCAACGTCGAGGATTTTATTACGCAGCAGCAGCTCTTCAAGGCGGTCTTTGAGCAAGGCCATGTTGACTTTAAAGGTATCGATGATATTGACCGCGTCGATTTCAGGCCCGGCAAACGCGTCCACAAGGTTCAGTCAATACACAATAATTCTGAGATTCAGGTCGACGCTGTTTCGGGCAAGGTGCTAAGTGTCAGCGTGCGGCGAAGCGATCTTATAGAATCACTCCATGACGGCTCATGGTTTGGCAACTGGGTAAATGCGATACTGCTGCCCGCAACGGCAATTGTTTGTATATTCCTGACGGTAACAGGTTTGCTGCTGTGGCTGATACCAACCCGAAAAAAAATCGCTGCACGCGGCAACTCATCTTGACAGGTGCTTCATTTGAGATTTTTTGTATCAGACCACTTGGCTGCGCGAAAGGCCAGAGTCTGATTACCGCAGTGCGTTCCTTTGGGTTACTGTTAGAGACAGGTCGCTTTGTAATGCGGTAAGATCAACATCTTCTGGTACGGAACCGGGGTATGTTCTTGCAAGTTTCAGTATCCCGCTATAGTTACTGATCAGGTTATTATAGGTTGCATATAATTCGGTTTTCAATTGATACAGCCTGACGTTTTTGGCTTGAATGGCGGCATTGAGAGCATTGCTGTTGATCTGATTGTTTCTGTTTCTTGCATTTATATTATCGTACCGCTCCTGGTCGGACCGGCTCCGTACGTTTCTATTATTTCTGTTGCTGTTACGGTTAGATCTGTTTGAGGCAACAATGGCCGAATCATAATAATTGTTTTGGTTTTGGTTTTGATATTGTTGGTTGTTTCTTGCCAGGTCATTAACATTCTGGTTATTAAC
>DAOWHR010000296.1 GCA_030641315.1 Anaerohalosphaeraceae bacterium
AGAACTTAACGAGATAAATTCTCAGTGTACGAAGATCAGCTCTAATCTTGACGATGAGAAATCCGGGATTATCGACATCGTCAGGCGAACGGCTCAACTGCACAATGAAATTCAGAGCATGAGCACTTATCGTGACAGGATGGCCGACCAGAAAGAACGGCTCAGCGGCAAGGCTGACGCGACAAAACAACAACTTCAGGAGACGCTCACACAAAAGGCTCACTGCACCGCCAAGCTTGACGAGATAAGAACTATCATCGATGACCTCCAGCAAAGCCTGGAATCAAAACGCGGAGATATGGAAGCCATCGATGCCGACCAGGCAAAATCGAACGAGCAGCTGGCCATTTTGAAAGAAAATAGAAGCGCCCTGGACAGCGAACTGAAAGTGCTAAGCGACATGGAGGCAAAACGTGAAGGACTTAGCAAATCACTCAAAGCGATCCTTGCCGATGTTACCCAGGGCACAGGCAGCTACGATTATATCGAGGGGATCGTCGCTGACATCATCACTTCCGACATCGAACATTCCATCGCCGTTGAAGCGGCTCTGGAAGGTATGACCGATGCCCTTGTGGTCAACAGCACCGCACGTTTCCTGGCCGACACGCAGATGCACAAACGCCTCGAAAGCCGCATTAATATACTATGCATGGACAAAATACAACCGTTCACTGACAACAGCGATCTCTCACAATATCCAGGTGTCATTGGCAGAGTGATCGAATTTGTCCGTTACGACAGCCAATTTGCTTCGCTTGCATGGAACCTGCTTGGCCACACGATCCTCGTCGAGTCGATCGACACCGCCATGGAACTGTCAAGGCATCTTGACGGTGTGTACCGCTTCGTTACACCGGACGGACGATCTTTTGACGGCAGCAATTCACTAAAGGTCGGACCGCTTGGGACATCTTCGGGTCTCATCTCAAGAAAAAGCCGAATGCACAAGATCGAGATCGACCTGTCCGAAATATCGCAGCAGATACAATCGACAAATAATACTTTAATGCGAAACAACCAGCAGATCGAACACCTGTCAAAACTCTGCAAGGACCTCCGCACCGCGATATACGAAGCCAATACCGAAAAGGTCGACAGCGAATCAAAGCTGCGAATCCTGGAAGAAAACGTCAGACGGCTCAAGGAAGAACAGCCCGTTCTTATCAGCGAGATCGAAGTGCTCGAACGAGAAATATCTCAGTCGGTACAGACGGAATATGATTCAAAGGAAAAACTTAAAGAGCTTGAAACGATAAGTCAGCAGAGAAATACACATATCGAAGAGCTTGAGAACATGCTCGCTGAAAAAAGGGAAATGCTTGATGTTCACCTGGCAACATTAACAGAGCTGAAAGTTGAGATCGGCCAGATCGCCGAGCAGAGAAGATCCATACGCCAGCAGATCGCAAGCCTGCAAAGTCAGCTCCAACACAGCAGAATGTCCCTGGAAAGCGCAAGAACCGACCAGATCGGATGTGACGATCAGGTGGCCCAGACCCAACGCAATATCCTAAGCTCCGAATCGATGATCTCTGAACTGTTTGTCGAAAAAGAAAAGGCCCAAACCCAAAGCACAACTCTGCATAAAACTGTCGATCAGATGCGACAGCAGCGAGATACCACCGAACAGCAATTAAAGCAGCAGAGAACCAGACAGGCTGAACTCGAACAGATGATGCATCAGATCGAACTGGACCTTAGCCAACTGTCCGTCAAGCACGAGGACCTCATGCTGCGTGTTACAGAAGAGCTTGGACTCGACCTGGCCGCTGAGTATGAAAATTTCGAGCAGGAGGATATTGACTGGGATGAGGTGCGAAAAGAGATCAACGAACTGCGCGGCAAGATAGAACGCCTCGGCAATGTTAACGTCGATGCGATAGACGAACTCGAAGAGCTTGAGCATCGATTCGAGTTCCTCACCGATCAGGTTGATGACCTGAATAAAAGCAAGTTACAACTCGAACAGCTCATCGCAAAGATCAACAAGGAAAGCAAAGAGAAGTTCAGGGTCACGTTTGAAGAGGTGCGTCTCAACTTCCAGGAACTGTTCAGAAAACTCTTCGGAGGCGGAAAAGCCGACATCTTGCTTGAAGACCCCGACGACATCCTTGAAAGCGGCATCGAGATAATGGCAAAGCCCCCTGGCAAAGAACTGAGAAGTATCAGCCTGCTAAGCGGCGGAGAGAAGACGCTTACATGCGTCGGCCTGCTCTTTGCGATATTCAGAAGCAAGCCTTCGCCCTTCTGCATTCTCGACGAAGTTGACGCCGCACTCGACGAAGCCAACAACGAACGATTCAACATGATCGTCCAGGAATTCCAGCAGAATTCACAGTTTATTATTATTACCCACTCCAAGCGGACAATGAGTATTGCCGAAGTACTGTTCGGTGTTACAATGCAGACAAAGGGAGTCAGCAAGAAGATAAGCGTAAGGTTCGACTCTGCCGATACAGAAGACCAAACCGACGTCGCTGTTGCTTAGAAAACAGAGAGAAGATATATGCCTGATAAATGCGACAAACATGTTTTAAAAAATGGGATGATCATCCTTGGCAATCAGATGGACAACGTCGAATCTGTTGCTTTTAAACTGCGTCTGCCCTGCGGTGAATCGCTGATGCCGGAAGGATGCTGCGGAGCCGGAAGTTGTCTCACAGACTGGATACTCAGAGGAGCGGGCACGCGGAACAGTAAAGAGCTTGTCGATGCCATGGACGGCCTTGGTTTGCACAGAGGCAGCTCTGTAACAAGCAGTCATGTCTCGCTAAGCTCGGCACTTGAATCGAGCAATCTGTCAAAGGCACTGGACCTGTACGCCGACATCATCCTGCGCCCTCACCTGAACGCCGACCAGTTCGAGTTGTCAAAACAGTTGGCCATAGCCGATCTGTTATCACTTGACGACGACCCCAGACACAAGGTAATGCTCAATCTCTATGAGCGGTTCTATCCGCATCCGTTCGGACGGCCGAGCATGGGCAAAATGGACGAACTTAAATCACTCACTGCCGACAGGGCCAAAGACATCGTCGCCAAAGGCTTCAATCTTTCCTCAGCGATATTCTCTGTCGCCGGCAAATACGATTTCCAGACCCTTTGCGATCAGCTTGAACAGCTATTCGACATTGAACAAAACACCCCGCGGCCTAAGCCGACTCCGGGCCAAGCTGGCGCCAAATACACACACATACAGCATGACGCCGCTCAGATACATATTGGCATGATGACAAAAGCCGACACAATCGCTTCTGCCGACTACTACAACATGATGACCGCGGTTTCAATTCTTTCCGGATCCATGAGCAGCAGGCTGTTTACCGAGGTTCGTGAAAAAAGGGGACTCTGCTATGCAGTCGGCGCACGATACAACACACTGAAGGATTTTGCCGGAATTAGTTGCTATACCGGCACAACACCCGATAAGGCACAGGAAGCTTTCGACGTGATCAAATCAGAATTCGCCAGGCTCACGCAAGGTGTCACCCAGGACGAAGTCGACCGCGCAAAAGTCGGTCTCAAAAGCTCCCTGATAATGCAGAGCGAATCGACCAGTTCAAGAGCTTCTGGCATCGCCAGCGACCATTACCTGCTCGGACGAGTAAGATCGATCGGCGAGATCAAGAGCTCTCTGGAATCTGTCGATAAAAGCACCGTTGACAATTATCTTGCTGATAACACATTTAACGACTTTACGGTAATAACGATAGGTCCAAAGACTATCGATTGTTAAGGATATAAACGAATAAATGGAATTTAAAAAACACATATTAGATAACGGCCTGACAATAATAGGTGAGATAATCCCATCGGCGCAATCAGCGGCTATCGGTTTCTTCACAAAAACAGGATCGCGTGATGAAACACCTGAAGTCAGCGGCGTTTCCCATTTCCTCGAACACATGATGTTCAAGGGAACCGACGATCTTTCCGCACTGGAAGTAAACGAAGCCTTCGACCGGATCGGCGCCAACTTCAACGCTTTTACCAGCGAAGAGAACACCGTCTACTATGCCGCGGTACTACCCGAGTACATGCCGGATGTAACCCGACTCTGGTCGAAACTTATGAGGCCTTCACTGCGTGACGATGATTTCAACATAGAAAAAAATGTCATCAAAGAAGAGATCGCAATGTATCAGGACCTGCCCCAGTTAGATGTAATGGACAAGGCCAAGGCCCTGCATTTCGCCTCGCATCCTTGCGGCAACAGTGTTCTGGGTACGACAGAATCCATAGATTCGTTGACAGCCGAACAAATGCGGACTTATTTTGCAAATCGATATGAACCGTCCAACATCGTAGCGGCCTGCTGCGGCAACCTTGACTTTGATCAGGTCTGCGATATTATCAGCGAAAATTGCGGTTCATGGCAAAGCCAAAATGCGGCCAGAAACATTAGTTTCTCAACCGGAACACTTGAATCACGCAGAGATACAAAAGATTCCCTGGTCCGTGAGCATATCTGCCTGATGAGTCCGATGGTATCTATGCAGGACGATCGCCGTTTTGCCGGGAGTTTGCTTGGCATGATAATCGGCGATGACACCGGTTCGCGTCTGTTCTGGGCACTGGTTGACAGCGCTATGGCCGAAGTTGCATGTTCGCAGTTCGAGTCAATGGACGGAGTCGGCGCAATGTACTCATACATTCGCTGCAATCCCGACAAAGCCAAAGAAGTTATGGACATCGCGGGAAACGTTTTTGCCGCCCTTGTCGAAAAAGGAGTTTCAGAGCAGGAACTGCAAACTGCAAAAAACAAGGTTCTAAGCGCAATCACCATAAAGAATGAACTGCCGATGGGAAGGCTCGTCGGGCTTGGGTTTAATTGGGTATACCTTAACGAATATAAAAGTATGGCTGACAATGTAGCGGCGGTCAAGGCGATAACCGTCCAGGACGTAAACGCCTTAATAAAGGAATTTGATCCGTCGAGATTTACTATGTATTCGCTGGGACCGAAAAACGGAGACAACGGTCAATAGCGGTAATATTATCTGTACGGGTAGTGGCAACACAAACAGTGCAGGCCGGAGAGAGTTATGGAAGATAACGAAAATCAAAATAAGCCGATCGATGATGATATTCTTCAAAGCCGCAAGGATATCCAGAGAATAAGACAACAGCATGACTCCTCTGCCGAACCGGACGAGGAACAGTCATCCCCTGCTCCTAGAATACCAAGTTACGAAGATATCGCCTCAGGAAACAACGGGGATAGCGAACAACACAAACCTGACAAAGACGACAGCTTCAACAACGACATATCCGAATCGAATGATGGCAATACTGATGCAAACAATGATACTGCCCATGCTTTTGCCGAACTCCTGTCAGGTGCCCATGACTATAGTGACGAAGACAACATCGAAAACGAGGATGTTACCGAAGACTCTTCCGCCGACACAGAACACCACGGCGACCATGACCCATTAGCTATCATTGGCAATGCTGTCAAAATGGCCCAACTGGAACATCCGCAGGATGATGAGCCTGCAAAATTAGACAACGCCGCCACCGAACCGGATAATAATTCTGACGACAGCAGCCATGAAGATATTGATATTATCGATTTCGATGATGACGATGATGAGACTGATGATGACTTTGAAGAGTTAGAGCGGCAACTGCATGAACTTGGCATCGCCAGCGTAGATGACGACGGGCCGCAGATTCTCCAGCAGACCCCGCCTGAACCGGAAACCGACCAACTCCCCGAAGACCTGATCGACACCGAAACGGATAACGATCCTGAAACGTTAACCGATGAAGAACGCAAAACACTTAGCGCTGATCTGAATGATGTTAAGGAACTTCTTGTTCAGGAAACAGAAAACGATTGGCTTCCGGACGAGAATGTTATGCAATTTGATCTTGCCGATCAGATACTAGCCGAACAGCGTAAATTGGCTGCCTCCAAACGCCAACCGCCAAGCCGAAAGGCTCCGTCCCCAAACATACCGCCTGCAACCGGAACCGTTGGGCAGGTCATCGATGAAAATAAAAAAGCGAAGCTCGAAACAACCCCCATTACCCCGATAAATACCGAAAAACTCCCCGATACCGCTGACAACTCAACCAAGCCAACCGACATCTCTATCAATAATTGCAGCCCTGCAGTCAGATCGATCATCAGTAACGAAGAGGAACTCACTGAATTTCAAAAGCAAATACTAGCCGAACTGGTCGAAAGGGATATAGAACTTCATTTTAAGGACTGCCTAAAAAGCAATTCAAAGAATTATCCTTTCAAAAAGTAAAGATCACTCTTATCTGCGGAAATGCTTTAACGCCTTGCTGTAACATGCTTAAAATGAATCACTTACAGCATATCCGCTATTTGACATGTGTGCAAAATCGCTGCCGTTTACTCATTATATTTCCAGCATGTAAGTTATGTTGTCTCCTTCGTATAAGCATTTATCGAAAAGATATAAGGCTTTTAGCATCCGCCACTTGAAATAATTGCCAAAGTAGAATAAGATTGGCAACCCAAAGAATAATAATTTTATCTTAAATGAGTTTATAACTGTTTTGGAAATTGCTGATTGAACCAGAACTATTATCGAAATCTAATTGCGGCAAAGGACAGCAGCCTGTCAAAAAGCATACTGCGTGTGCTGTTGTCCATAATTGCCGCTGCATATCGTGCAGTGGTGTTTTTGCGCAACCGTTTTTATGATCTTGGATGGGCAAGGTCATACCGAGCCGACGCAATCGTAATAAGCATCGGCAACATCACTACAGGCGGAACAGGCAAGACCCCACTGGTCATCTGGCTATGTGCTCTTCTCCAAAAACACTCCCTGCCCTGCGCAATTCTTACCAGGGGCTATAAAGTCGAACAGGGGAAATTCACCGACGAACCTGCCCTGCTCGCCAAGGCTTGCCCTGACGCGAAAGTAATAGTCGATGCCGACAGGGTCAACGGAGCTAAAAGATCTGTCAATAACCACGGCGCAAAAGTTCTGGTAATGGACGATGGTTTTCAGCACCGCAGATTGAAAAGAGATATTGACATTGTAGCGATTGACGCGACTTGTCCGTTCGGCTATGGACGTATCCTGCCAGCCGGTCTGCTTCGAGAATCTATCAAAGGTTTAAAACGAGCGCACGCGATCGTAATAACCCGCTACGATCAGGCAACGACAGACGACATGAACAAACTTGAGCAGCGGATTAAACAGATCGTTCCTGGCATCCCAATCGCAAAAGCCAACCATGTCTCACGTTACGCAAAGGCGATAAAAGGTGAGGTAATAACGCTGGAGAAACTGCGGACAAAGAAGATTTTTGCCTTTTGCGGCATTGGCAACCCACAGGCTTTCGTCTCGCACCTCAAAACAATGGGATTGAACATTGTAGGTTCAAAATTCTATAACGACCACTACGATTTTACAAAACAGGATATCAATGACATTTCAGAAGAAGCCCGTTACCTGGATGCTGATCTTGTTCTTGCTACTCAAAAGGACTGGATAAAGACCGTCCTTCTGATGAAAGAAAACGAGGGTGTCGATTTCGCCTACCTCGGCCTCGAACTTGAATTTATTGAAGGACGTGATAAAATCGAACAGTTGGTCGACTCCGTAATTAAAGAAACGATAACAGATTCATCTGACATGGATACTGCTGATGTATAAAAAACTTTTAAAATCGGTTACAAACCTTGGCTCACCAAAGATACTTCTGGTTGGCGACTTCATACTTGACAGCTATGTATACGGAGATGCGCTGCGTATAAGCCCCGAGGCCCCGGTTCCAGTGCTAAAGGTAATGGACAGGACCCACAGTTGCGGAGGCGCCGCTTCGGTAGCTGCCGACCTGCTGGCTCTCGGAGCGATCCCGATATGCGTTGGCGTTGTCGGTCAGGACCCCAACGGCAAACTGCTGACCGGACTTCTGGACGACCTTGGCGCCGACACTTCTGCGATGATCTCAGCCAGCGACCGCCCTACCATCACTAAGCAGCGGCTTGTCGGTCTTGCACAGCACCGCCACCGCCAACAACTCCTAAGGATCGACGACGAATGCACCGAACCTCTAAACGATATCCAGCAATCAGCTTTGTTCGATATTTTTGCCGAAAAGCTCCCACAGGCCGACATCGTCTGTCTTCAGGACTATAACAAGGGACTGCTAACCGACACCACCTGCGCAAAACTCATACAACTCGCCAGAAAAGCGGGCAAACGAGTCCTTGTTGACCCCGCATTGTCAAACGACTATTCACGGTACAAAGGAGCATCGGTCATAACACCAAACAGGTTCGAGACATCTTCAGCCGTAGGTTTTGCAGTAGATACTATTAAAGATGCCGCACGGGCCGCAGATGTTCTCGTCAGGGATATCTCACTCGAAGCGGCTGTAATAACTCTCGACCGTGACGGAGCGTTCCTGAAAACTGCCTCGCTTTCCGAACATCTGCCCACAGTTCCACGGACCGTCTATGACGTTACCGGTGCGGGCGACATGGTCCTTGCGATGCTTGCGGCAGGCTTAGCGGCAAAATGTGACTTCACTACCGCAGTACAGCTTTCAAACATCGCAGGCGGCCTCGAAGTCGAAAAATTCGGAGTCGCAACCGTCTCCATCGAAGAGATCGTAAACGAGATCATCAAAACCCACAGAAGCAAAGCTGGCAAAGTACAAAATATCGATACTCTCAAAGATGAACTCGATTTCCACAGACACCAAAACGCATCCATCGTCTTTACCAACGGCTGCTTTGACGTCATTCATCGAGGCCATATCGAATACCTGCAGTTCTGCAAAACTCAGGGCGACATCGTTGTGCTTGGCCTAAACAGCGACAGTTCTGTAAAAGCGATCAAGGGACCCGAACGACCCATCAACAATCAGCATGACCGCGCCGCGGTGCTGGCAGCGCTCGAATGTATCGACTATGTAGTGATCTTCGATGAACCTGACCCGTTAAAAACCATCGAAGCTGTAAGGCCAAACGTGCTCGTCAAGGGAGAAGACTGGGCCAAAAAAGGAGTCATAGGAAGAGAATTTGTCGAGGCCAACGGCGGCAAGGTCGTCCTGGCAAAACTCGTAGACGGCAAAAGCAGCACCGCCACCATCGAAAAAATGAAAGAAATAAAGAACTAATAAACGCAGTCAAAATCATTGCGCATATAAGGGACTAAAATGAGCAATAGAGCGGTATGTCTCGACAGGGACGACACACTTATCAATGACCCGGGATACATAAACCATCCCAGCCAGATCGAACTTCTCCCCGGAGCAAGCCAGGCGATAATTCAACTTCGCAGGATGGGCTACAAAACCGTCATCGTTTCAAATCAGTCTGCTGTAGCAAGAGGCATTGTCACCGAAG
>DAOWHR010000106.1 GCA_030641315.1 Anaerohalosphaeraceae bacterium
ACCGTTAAGGGTAAAGTAAATATATTTGTACCGTCCATCGGTCAGAGCTACCCATGAATTGCCCTTCCAGTAGATGGCTGAATGTTCCAGGTCCAGCAGTTTTCGCCAGTTCTTGTGATCACCCCGTATCAGGTCGAGCATACTCATACCGTCCATCCGGGCGGGCTTATCGATAGAAGCTGCATCCAGGAAAGTCGGCAGAACGTCTCTAAGTTCCACAAGTTTATCAATTTTCTGACCACGCTTGCTTTTAATGCCGAGCGAATCGGGCCATCGCACGATCATCGGCACTCGGGCCGATGGTTCGTATGCATAGCATTTTCGCCAGAGATAATTGTCCCCCATCATGTCGCCATGGTCTGAGGTAAACAGAATGAGTGTGTTTTCCAGTTGCCCCGATCGTTTTAATGAATCGACAAGGCGTCCGACCTGTTCGTCGACGTGTGATATCCCGGCGAAATATGCCTGTCTTGAACGTCTGACTTCTTCTTGCGGTGCAATTCCACGAGTAAGGCTGGGACTTTTTTCAATTGTTGTTTTGATGCGGCCATGCTGTTTAACAGCCCATGTGCCTACCTTGGGCATTGGAAAGTCAACTTTGGCGTAGTGATCGAACCATCGCTTGGGCCCGTCAAACGGCGGATGGGGGCGCTTGAACGATACTTTTACGAACCAGCCGTCACGATTGCTTTCTTCTTTAAGGAATTGTAACGCCTGATCGCAGGTCCAGTTTGTTGGATGCAGCGATTCGTCATAAGGCCAGGGATGGCTGCCTCGATGGTCAGTATAGGACAGGCCGGTAATATCTACATCCTTATCGGGGTAGTTCTTTTCAAACCACTTGCGATAGTCACACTTGAACTTCTCTCCTGCTGACAAACGCCATGCCTCTTCAAGAAGAACGTTCTGATAACCGTGCTTGTGATTGCCGAAATGATTCTTGCCCACAACATACGTTCGATAGCCTGCGTCGTTGAACATGCGAGGCTTTTCATGTTCATATCTGGCTGGGATCGCTGTGTAGCCCAACATTCCATGTACCCAGGGACTTTGGCCGGTCAGCAGGGTCGCGCGCGCGGGCAGACAGCTTGGGACGGAACTGTATGCCTTTGTAAATAACGCGCCCGAGGCAGCCAGTCGGTCGAGATTTGGAGTAGAAATCCATTTAGCACCATCGGCGCCTATGCAATCGCCGCGATGCTGGTCGTCCATTATGAAGAGTATGTTGACCTTGCGAGACTGATCGGCGATTGCGGGGAGAGTTCGCATGGTCGCAAATGCGCCTGCAGCTATGCCTGAGCGAGCGAGAAAGCCTCGACGAGTCAAACCTGTATCATTCATATCTGCTTCTCCTTCACAATAAAAACTTCATCATTTAAAATCCGTGCCGCCCTCACTGCGTATGAAGGCACAAAGCTTATATTACTTATCCTTGCCAGTTTAATCAGAATAATAAAAAGCGTATTTTTCCATCGCGTCCATCAGTGCCTTTACGTTCTCAAGAGGTACACCCGGATACAGTCCGTATATCATCATCAGACCGCCCTCATTTGAGCCGAGGGTTTCAACTTCCCGGCGGATTAGATCATCAACATCGCAAGGCTTTGCCTTTGGAGTTATTTCCTGTCTGTCGATGTCAAGGTCGATGCAAACTTTCCCCTTGAGATTGTCCTTGATCCAGTCGATGCCGTTGACCAGATCCTGGAGATTCAGCGCCGCCACCCCGCCATCGACCAGACCGCCTACAAGATCGTGGATATGCCCATCGGAGTGCATGTGGATAATACATCCTGCCTCGACCGCTGGCGCCATAAGACGCTTATAACTTGGCTTTATGTATTTATCGAACATAGCCGGAGAGATCATCGGGCCGTTCTGCATTCCGAGGTCCTCTGCGTATGTCATCATGTCAACACCGATATCGAGATAATGCCTGACGATAGCCATGTTGAAAGACTCAACCATATCTATCAGCTTGTGCAGTAGCGGATTGTCATCGAACATATCGAACAGAAGATTTTCATAGCCGCGAATATCCATCAGCTGCTGAAACGTATGGCCGTGCCTTAGGCCGCCCAGCGTAAATCCTCCGTTAGCCCTTGCCAGTTCTATATCCTGCCTCAACTGGTTCCAATCAACTTCGCCTTTACCACTGTCAACTTCCGGGTCGGGCGGTACGTAACTGTCGAAATCATCCCAATCGATAAGCGGGTGCTTTGTAACGGTCCCAACAATACCGTCCATCGCTGTTTCCCAAACACAGCCCCAGCCGTCAGTGAACGGTTTGCCGACTCGTTCGGGGATAATGTAATCCAATTCGGCGCGACCCGGTCCTTTTTCGTAATCCGGAAACAGGAACTCATGCTCTGCCATCAATTCCTTCAAAGCGTCTTTGGGATAGTGATACCAGCAGGACTCGTTAATATGAAAGACCATTGGAATATAGTCAGGCTGTTCAAACCGTAATGCCCGCAGGATATTATCACGCTTATTTGCTATCTTAATATTGTCCATGAAAGTACTATATACAACAAGATGTTATCTGTCGTTCAATATCCTACAGAAATATATTGAACCCAGGCGTTTAGAGTGGGCATATCAAGGAAGCTCAGGAGAAAAGGAGGCCATTAATAGACCTAAGCTGTTGTTATTTAACAAGTTAACAAATATCCCCGGCAAGATTCGAACCTGCAACCTTCGGCTTCGGAGGCCGACACTCTATCCAATTGAGCTACGGGGACATAACAAACTGAAATAAATACGCTAAAAAAACACTTAAGTCAAGCTTTTGATAAATATACGCGTCTATTTTATGCAAGTAATTGACACAGAAGGCATTACCAAATATCATCTACACGCCCGAAAACATATAAATCATTTTGTCGGGCCAACAATTAACTGAAAAACACCTGCGCAGATATATGCAGGCTGATAAATAGAAAGAAATAAATGCAATTCATATTGGACTTTGTATATTTAATTGCCGCATTGCTGCTCAGCCCCAAAGTTATTTATCGCTCCATAACACAGGACCGCTACCGATCCGGCTGGTCCCAACGATTCGGAAAGGTCTCTAAAAGACATCCCGACAAACGAGCCATCTGGATACATGCAGTAAGCGTCGGTGAAGTGAACGCAGCCAAAACACTGATCGCCGAACTTGCAGAACAACTGACAAACTGCGAGATCGTCATCAGCACAACGACAGATACCGGCTTTGTCAGGGCAACCGCTCTTTATGCCAAAAATCATGAAGTATTCTTCTATCCACTCGACTTTTCGTTTGCGATACGCAGAGCATTCAACCGTATCGACCCAGCCGTATGCCTGCTGATGGAACTTGAAGTATGGCCAAATTTCGCAGCAATAGCCCACAAACGAAACATCCCTGTTGTAGTAATCAATGGCAGGCTAAGCGATAAAAGCTTTCCACGATACCAAAAAATTAAACCTGCTGTACGGTGGATGTTCGGCAAACTGGCCCTTGTCCTTGCACAGACCGAAGAATACGCGCAACGTTTCAGGGCACTTGGTTGTGATGACAGCAAGGTTATTGTTACAAGCTCGCTCAAATACGATACCGCACAGACCGGTGACAAGGTTGAAGGAACCGATCAACTTGCTGAACAGTTAGACTTGACAGGCCGCACAATATGGGTTGCAGGCTCAACCGGCACTGACGAGGAAATATTGATTCTTGATGTATTTGCCAAACTGCGAAATACAGCCCCCCTTTCGAATCTGCACCTTGTGATAGTCCCCCGTAAACCCGAAAGGTTTGACGAAATTGCTAACCTGATAAAAAATTCGTCGTTCACCTCGGCCCGTTACAGTGAAATAAAAGGCACCCAACAAAAACTCGCCGCTGCCACTGACATAATCTTAGGCGACACAATGGGTGACCTGCGAAAATTCTATTCAATGGCAAAGGTTGTCTTTGTTGGACGAACACTTGTTCCAATGGGAGGCTCGGACATGATCGAACCTGCCGCCCTGGGCAAATGCACCATCTTCGGCCCGCACACATTCAACTTCAAACAGACCGTCGACGTATTGATGCAAAACAAAGGCGCGATCGTAGCCAACAACACCGACCACTTGTACGACATCGTCCTCAAATGCCTGACGGTCCCCGCATACGCCGACGAAATAGCTGCAAACGGCCGCAAAACCATTATCGACCAGCAGGGTGCAACTCAAAAAACCGTCAAAGCCGTTTCAGACATCCTCAATGCTTAACCACTGAGCTTCTTTATCATCGCGCCAATATGCTTCGGACTTGTCCCGCAGCAACCGCCCATGATCGATGCGCCAGCGTCACGTATGCCGACCGATGCCTCTGCGAAATCTTCATCCGGCAACGTATAGACTGCCTTACTGTCGATCAACTCGGGCTGACCGGCATTCGGTTCTGCGATCAATACGATATCCGTCCCTTCAATCGCCTCGGCGCAAACCTCCGCAAGCCTAACATAATCGTCCATCCCAAGCGTTCCGCAGTTAAAGCCTATCGCCGTAACGCCCTTCTCTGCAAGAGTCTCGACCACCCTGCCAGGATCGACACCCATCATCGTCCGGAACTCGTCTCCAGCCTTATCATACGCAAGCGCCACAAACACAGGCAGGTCGGAAACCGCCTTAACCGCGTCAACCGCCACAGCAACTTCCTCGATTGCGGTCATCGTCTCAATAATAAATCCATCGACTCCGCCCTGCACCAGCCCTTGAACCTGACTCTTGAATCCTTCCAGAAGTTCGGCCGCTGTCAGCGTTCCCAATGGCTCAAGAAATTCTCCGCAAGGCCCGATATCGCCAAGCACATACCTGTCCCCATCAGCAGCGTCTGCCGCATCTCTGGCAATCTCTGCACCAGCTTTATTTATCTCAACGCACTTGTCAGCAAGCCCATGCTTAGCGAGAGTTACACCGCTTGCGCCGAACGTGTTAGCAATAACAGCATCGCACCCCGACGCCAAATAGAATTCATGAACTTTCTTAACGATTGCCGCCCCAGCCGCATCGATATTCAGCTCATCGTTACATGCCTTCCACCTTGCCCCCAAAGCCATAAGCTGCGTGCCCATCGCCCCATCGACAAAGAAAGTTCCTTCTTTAATACGATCTATCAACAATTTTTTTGCCATAATATTCCTCGTTCTCTTAAATCATCATACTACTAAAATCATGTGGTCCTGTCTACCCTGCTGTTTCATTATACTCATCGACGATCCGGCCCACCAGTCGGATCCTTTCAATATCTCCGGTAGAAGATATCTCATCCGATATCCCCAATACAAGATTCGGGGCGAACAGGTCGATTAGCTTGTGAGTGCACCTGATTAAGGTTTCTTCGCTATACGTATCGTCAAAGTAGACGGCTGGAATGCCGTCTATTAAATACATGTCATCACCCAACGCTTCTTTTATTTGTTCGATCGTTACATCACCCTGCGGCTTGGGAGTGATCGCTTCAATTCCGTCCAGCCCGGTTTCTCTTGCGAACTTCAGGAGAGGCCCGCAATCTCCATCCCAGTGCGAACAGGTAAATTTACCGGCCAAATGCAGTTTCTCACAACGACGCTGACAGGCGGGCAGATGATACTTCCTGAACAGATCAGGAGTCAGTGTCCCGGAGTGGATATTCTCACCAAAATTTATAATATCAACAGGTGAGGCATTGATCACATCGATCAGACGGTCGTGACATGCCTCCAAAGCCTTGAAATATGCTTCGGTCGTATCGGGCCAGTCATATATCGCAAAAATCCCCTTCTCAATACCCATCCTTTCAATATAAAGACTCTGAATATTCATCCGCGGCATGAACATCGTCGGGGCGCCCAGATCACCATACGCCTGCTGGAGTTCATCAAACCGCTGCTGGTCCCATTGCCAGTCGGCATTCTCCTGTCGCCAGGCAGCGACTTTCAACTCAGTTTCAGTCTCCACCTCCCATTTTATGTGGATAAAATGGGAATTATTGGCCGAACGGCGATGAATTGCCCGTTGTTTACCGACAGGAGTATCGATCACCAACTCTGAATCTGTATCATTCAATTGTTTCTCACTGATCCTGACCTGAGGGTGTTCGATCCACTTGAAGCACTCATTGAATTCATACAATCTGACAGAACAGCCCAATGACCGATATACCTCCGTGCAACTCATACCTTCATACGGTTCGGGCAATGCTTCGCCAGCAAACATTTTATCGCTGTACCAGCACCCGATTCGCGGCTGCCAGATAATTTTACCTCCCGACTGTCCGAAAACAACATCTCTATGTAATTGTGAGTAATCCATATTAACGTAATAACCTCATCAAACCAACATATAAATGAAGCCTCTAAAAAGCAATTATTGTAACCGTTTACAGTAGTAAATCATACTTGCTATTTGTCCGGTTGGCAAGAATTGTATAATAGATAAAATAATAGCTTCTAATTTTCAAGGTTGGGATTCTTTTTATAAGGCCAGGGAAGTACTTTCGATCTTATTGCCCATTCTACCCACATTCGTGACATCCCCTCGACGCGATCGGGATACTTCACAGCAAGATCATTCGTCTCCGTCCGGTCCGCCTCCATGTCATATAGTTCCCATTTGCCCATTGCACCTTTTGCAACGATCTTCCACTTACCCTGTCGAGCCGCCCTGTTGCCTTCATGTTCCCAATAGAGTGCTTCCCGCTCAATCTCTTTATCAGCAAACGCACCCAGCAAACTCACACCCTGCATCGGCGTTATCGCGTTGCCCTGAAAGACCTTTGGATACTTCGCGTCTCCCGCGTCAACGCATGTCGCCATAAGATCGATAAGGTGCCCTACCTGATTGCGATACCCCCCGCCATCATTTATCACCGTAGGCCAATGCGCGATAAACGGCGTCGATATCCCCCCTTCATGCTCCCAATGCTTATACATCCTGAAAGGCGTATTGCTCGCGTTCGCCCAGCACAATCCATAAGCGATATAAGTATCAGCGGCCCCCGGCATAACACCATACCCCGTCCGCACGGCCCTCCCGTCACGCGTAACCTTAGGCTGCATATCAATCTGCAATTCACCATCGGCCATCGGCTTAAGCACAACAGGTTTCGACGGATCAGGCTTAACCTTCCCCCTGCTGCCGTACTCTTCGGCGCACCCGCCGTTATCGGCCAGAAACATGATCAGCGTATTTTCAAGCTGCCCCTGTTTCTTAAGCTCACCGACGACCCTGCCGACCCCCTGGTCCATACAATCGATCATCGCCGCGTAAACTTCCATCCTGCGAGTAAACCACTCTTTATCCTTCGCGTCCTTCCACGACGGCGCCTTTTTATCACGGTCGGTAATCTTCCACCTCGCATCGACAAGCCCCATCTCGATCATCCGCTTGTGCCTTTCCCTGCGAAGCACATCCCACCCATCGTCATACCTGCCCTTATACTTAGCGATATCCGCTTCCTTAGCATGCATAGGCCAGTGCGGTGAAGTATATGCAACATACATAAAGAAAGGCTTATCCTGCTTGCACTGGCAATGCTCACGAATAGATGTAACCGCATTATCGCTGATCTCATCGGTGTAGTAAAAGTCATCCTTCCCCGGCACGATAGGCGTATTGTCCCTCGTCAGCGAGTTCGGATCATAAAAACTCCCCGCCCCGTGTATCGTCCCGAAGAACTTCTCGAACCCTCTCTGCAATGGCCAGTTGTGCTTGGGCCCTTCCTTATCCTTAAACCTCGTAACGTGCCATTTCCCGGACATGTAAGTTGAGTACCCGGCATCCTTCATCACTTCAGCAATAGTAACACACTCTCTGTTAAGATCACCCCGATACCCGTCAAGCCCCCTGTCCGTCATCATGTGTCCAATACCTGCCTGATGCGAATACAGACCCGTAATAAGCGCAGCCCGCGTCGGACAGCACCTCGCCGTATTATAAAACTGCTTGAAACGCAATCCTCCCTCAGCAAGCCTGTTCAAATTAGGCGTATCTATTTCACCCCCGTAACATCCGATGTCAGAATACCCCATATCATCCGCCATCATAATGATAATATTGGGCCTGTTCCCCTTTCGTTTTCCACGATGGGTGGCCATACACCCGCAAACATTAATACCCAAAAACCCAAGACCAGCGGCACCGAGAAAACTTCGACGAGATATTCCAAAGGCCATATTCTTCCTTTCTATAATAGTTTGCTATTTCTTCCAGCATCTTTAACGCCAGAATATCAGGTACTCGTATTAAGTCAACCATTTTGCGTTTTGAATACCACCCGATAACTTCCACTTGAAAGGTACAGGATGTTTTTTATTGACATCTGCTGCGATTTAACGATGATAACGGGGTCGGTTAAGAAATTGATACCGCCGAGTGGACATTTATCTTCCAACTGGCGGATCGGGACAGAGGTTTTTATTAGGAAATAAGAGTCTATGAAGTACACACTGGATGAACAGGGTCGCAAAATTCGGCACGGAAGCTATCCGGAGCTAACGCTGACAGCAGTGATCGTGGGGTATCTGATAGGGATAATAATCGCCATCAGTATCGGCTACGCTTCGCTGATAATGGGATTTTCGATCGAAGGATCGGAGTTGGCTGCAATTCTCGGGTTTGGGATTCTCAGGGGCATCTTAAAACGATCCAGCATTATTGAGAACAATATAAACCAGACGATCGCAAGTGCGGTAAACGGTGCGTCTTCGGGAATGATGTTTTCGGTGCCGGCAATCTTTATCCTTGGGCACGGGGATGCGTTTAATCCGGTACTGATGGTCTTTGCCTGTATCGCAGGCGGGGTACTCGGCATCGCCTTTATCATTCCGCTGCGAAAGCAAATGATCGATTACGAAAGGCTCACATATCCCGGCGGTGTTGCCGTCGCGACGATCTTGAAGTCACCAGGTGCCGGCGTACACAAGGCACTGCTTCTGGTCGGCGGAATCGCACTTAGCGGCGTGCTTCATTTCATTGTCCAAATACTCGACACTCTCGAAATACGCAACATTGAATACTTCAACTTTGGAAGTTACATCGGGATGCCGGATCACATGAATGGAGTACTCTATATATCCCTGTTAACGGTCGGCGTGGGTTTTATTGCAGGCAGAGGTGGGTTTTCATTTATTGTTGGTGGATTTGTGTGTTACTGGATACTGTCACCTATACTGGCCAGCCAGGGGCTTCTTCCAAATCCGGAACAACTTGCTGAGATAGCAATTGCCCAGGAAGTGGATCCCGAGAAATTCGGTATCACTAAATATCTGCAGGGATCTCTTTTTAAGCCCGTCGGTATCGGAATGCTCGTTGGGGGTGCTATTACCGGCATTGTGCTGGCTTACCCTCTGATCAGCAGCGCAATAAAGAGCATGCAGAAAGCATCGAAGACAGAATCAAGCGTATCAAAAGACGAGCTGCCCGTTAAGCTTCTTTATATGGGTATCGCCGGTGCCGCTATTTTATTGTTTATTATAGCTGTTAACGCAACCAACGAAGTGGGCATCATTCGCGGCGGGATCATGGCACTTCTGGGGACTCTATGGATATGGATCGCAGGAGTAATTCTGTCGGAGTGTATCGGACGGACGAACTGGTCGCCGCTAAGCGGGATGACGCTGATCGCGGTGACGATGCTGATAATTATCGCAAAGGGCATTGATAATGACCCGGCGGCGATTGTCACTTCGGTTCTGGTCGGGGCCGCAGCTTGTGTAGCAATGTCACAGGCAACGGATTTGATGATGGATTTGAAAACCGGCTATCTGGTCGGTGCGATCCCAAAAAAGCAGCAGATAGCACAGTTGCTGGCAACATGGCTCGGCCCCATCGTGATAATGAGCCTGATCTTTGTTCTGGATAAGAGCTATGGACTTGGAAGTGACAAGCTGCCCGCACCACAGGGACAAGCCCTTGCCGGGATGATAGAAGGTATTCTTGGCGGAGATGTGCCGGTCCAGAAATATGTTGCAGGCGGCGCTTTGGGAATTTTGCTAAGCTCGTGCGGTATCGGCGGGCTTGGGATACTGGTAGGCCTCGGATTTTACCTGTCGTTCCACATTGTAATAACATACTCGATTGGTATGAGTATCCGAATGGTTGTCGATAAGGTAAAGGGTGTCGAGTTTTCGCATGATTCGGGAATTCCAGTGGCAGCGGGCTTCATTGTTGGTGAGGCGCTTGTCGGAGTTGGATTTGCGATATATAAAATCTTCAGTGCAATGTGACAGGGATAAAGGAGCAGTAAATATGGTTGCTTTAGGATATACACTTTTTTGTTTGAGTTTTATGGGCGGCGCGTATGTTTCAGTTCTGCAGACAACAGAAATGAACTGGTTCTGGTTCGCGCCGGTTATGGCCGTTGGGGTAGTCGGTGTTGCTTTGATTCGGTTCGCGCATCATAAAAAGCATCGTAGCACCGATGCGATAGCAAAAAATATACAGTCTGTATTTGATTCGCTGGAGAAGATTGTACAAAATGTAATCACCCTTGACGAGAAGGTTAAATCGATGAACCCTTACGACGTTCGCCACGAGGTGGATCGGATCTTTGTGGAGGACCTGAATACGTTCATCG
>DAOWHR010000130.1 GCA_030641315.1 Anaerohalosphaeraceae bacterium
CATCTGGAGCAAGCGAGGCCTCAAGCAGCGGTTCATAATACCCGGTCAGCTGGCCTTTGTTTTTGCGACCAACCTTCATCTGGTAAAGCGTGAAATGTTCTTCAAAAAACTCTCTCGCCGCCGAACAGCCGGTACTGACCTTGATCCTCTTGTACTTATCCTTGTCCGGCACGACACATTTCGGCACTTCCGTCCCAAGCGATCCGTACCGGTCCGCCTTTTCAAGAACCTCTTCTGCAATATCAAGCATCTCGCCGATCTGCTCAACCGTAAGGCTCAACTGGCCCGCATACTCCATCCCCCGCCCGCCCGGCATGAACCGGTTCAACAGTATATTGTCGGCTCCTGCGATCAGGGCATGAGAGATGGTCTCGAAAAGTTCGTCAATGTTTTGCTTCGTAACAGTAATCCCTGCCGTGGTAGTCACTCCAAGGCTCTTTGCCTTGCCGAACCAATTCAGCACATGGGAGGCACTGCTGGCACAGGTATGCGAACAAAAGCTCTCAACGCCCGGCAGAGACATGCTCAGATTGATACTGTACTTTTTGCAGAGCTTAAGAATATCGTCACGCATCACAAGCCCGTTGGTCAGCAAAAACAGATTCGGCATTTTCGACCGCGATACGAGAGTGCCGTTCTCGGTTTCGATATGCTCGGACATGCACCCTGCCGCATGTTCGATTATCCCTTCGATACCATCTTTGAGCAACGGCTCACCGCCCGTAAACGCAAGATTGCAAACCCCCATCCCGCACAGTTTTGTTATCAAACCTTTCCATTGATCGCTTGACATCTCCTTAAGTTCTTCAAACGGCAATGACTCATTGTACCACGGACAACTGCAAAAAACGCACTTATGGTTGCACTGATAAGTCATCTCAAGAACAGCCGTCCCAGGCAGAAACGAAGGAGCAAGACAACGCGAGCCCTTATCAACTCCACGAGCATCATTCATCATCAACCTCCACACCCAAAAGCTGCTTGAGTCTTGAAATGTGTCCTTTTATGGGGGTCTTATTACCGAAATCGCCTTTGTGAGTTAATCTTCCCAGCTCAAATTCCTTTATGAGCAAAAGATCGTCAGCAGAGACAAAGTAGCAGGAATGCTTTTCTTGCGAGTCGGGGCAGGTTACGATGATACCCAGGCTCGGTTTTTCGAGATCGCCTGTGCAGTTTTGGCAAAACTTCGATTCATCTAATACGAGCGAGACTGCTTTGATCTCTTTGGCAAGTGTTCGGCATTGGTTAAGTTCCCACTCCAGAAAACTGATAGTTCCCTGCTGACTTGACGATTGCTGAGCAGCAGTTATGTCAACCGCGTAGAGTGTCTTTTCTCCGCAGATCGGACATACATATTCCGATTTAGTCGGGAGCGGAGCAGGTGAATAGCACATTGCTGAAATATTCTTGATGCTTGGCGCCGGCAAAGCGGCCAACTTGTCAAGCCTTTCAGCAAGTTGCTGGGGGGTTACGGGTTTATACATTTCTGGTAATATCTCAACAGTGGATTGTTTCTGCCCACTGCCCGACATTGATGAACCAGAGCCTGTCCGCTTGCAGCCGGTATAGAAGCATGACAGCACCACAACCACAGCGATAATTATCAGATACTGCATAGCTATTCCTTCTTTTCCAAAGTTACACCCAAAAGCTGCTCAAGCCGGTCTATATGATCTCCGATAAAATGAGCTTCCCCACCCATCCCAACGTACGATATGCTGCCGTCCAAAAACTCCTTGATCAAAACAATGTCCTCATAACAAACCCTCTTGCAATTATGATACTCATCCGAACCAGCATACGTTACAACAATCCCCAATGCAGGTTCTTCAACCTCTCCCCTGCAGTTTCCGCAAAACTGCGATTCGTCAAGCGTTATCGACACACCTTTGATCTCTTTGACCATCGCTCTGCATTGCTCAAGCTGCATGTCCACGAGTAACAGCATCTTATGCTGCTTCATAAACTCCTCAGGATTGTACGAATCTCTAAAGGCTGCTATTAGAGTTTCTCTCGATTCGTTAACATTTGCATTGATTGCTTCTTCCATTCCGCTGGACATATCTTCATCATAAGCATAAATAGTCTTCTCACCGCACTCCGGGCAAACATATTCCGTACGACTTGGAGGCATTGCAGGATGATAGCACATGGCCCCAACAACAAAAGGACTAAGATCACCCAGCCCCGCTAATTCTTCAAGCCTGTCCTGAAGTTGATCACGCGTAATGAGCCTATCAAGTTGAGGCAATTTCTCTGCCTCAACTTCAGCCTGTGCCTGATCATTGACAGTTGCCGATCTCTCCCCACCCTGCTGCCTGCATCCGGAAAACAAGCATGAAAGCAACACGACAACAGCAATAATTATCAAATACTGCATATCTATTCCTTAGTTTCCAAAGTTATCCCCAAAAGCTGCTCAAGCCTGCCAATATGATCTTTTAAAGGCGTCTGAAAATCAAGTTCACCTGTGTGCAATCTTTCTCCCTGGATCAGTTCGCTGATCAACATAAGATCATCATACTTGACACCCCAGCAGCGATGCTCACCTTCCGTCTCCGTATAAGTAACAACAATCCCCAAAGAAGGCTTTTCAATATCACCACTGCATTTATGACAATACTGTGATTCGTCCAGTTCGATTGATACGCCTGTAATCTCTTTTACGGTTTTCCTGCAACTATCAAGTTCCCACACTAGAAATCTTATTACACCTCGCTCGTTTGACTGCTGATCCGCATAGAGAGTTCTTTCTCCGCATTTCGGACAAACATATTCTATACGGCTTGGAGGTGCAGCCACTTTATAACACATAGCCCCGGGACTCAGTTGATTCGGTGCAGGCAACACCGCTAACTGACCCAGCCTGTCCTCAAGCTGCTCACGGCTGACAGGTTCGTACAGTTCGGGCAACATCTGCGTTTGTCCCTGTTCACCGCCACCTGCATTACCGCCCCCGGAAAACGGCTTGCACCCGGCGTAGAAACATGACAGCAACAGAACCACAGCGATAATTATCAGATATTGCATAGCTATTCCTTTGATCCCAAAGTTATCCCCAGTAATTCTAATGCTCTCTTTCTGTTATTATCCTCCAATTCCTTTCCCGCCAGATAATCACGGATCAGAACAATATCCTCGACATTTACACCCCAACTCCGATGCTCTTTGCCGGTTTGCCCATCCTTGACAATAATTCCAAGCTGCGGCTTTTCGACCCCACCGCCGCACTTCAGGCAGAATTGTGATTCATCAAGAGCTATCTGAACACCTTCGATTTCATCAATAATCATCCGGCAGGATTCGATCTCTGCAATGCTGAAACGTTTCGTCTCGGTTGCCGCATCCGGCGAATCGATTCCAAGTAAATACAGGCTCTTTTCCCCGCAGACCGGACAGACATATTCCTCACGGTCCAGATCGACAGCAACGGAATAGCACATTGCTCCAATACCCAATGGATTGCGGGGAGAAATTGGCCTGCACCCGCTGTACGCTATGAATAAAATGACCGCGACGATAAGTATTGCCAGATACTGCATTGTCAAATCTCCCTTGAAAGAACAATATGCTTACCTGTATTTATAGACAGATATTATCATAAGCAGGTTGCATAAAATATCTACATTTTTCCAAAATTATCCGGTTTGTTCCCACCGCACCCCAAACTTTATTGACACAACAGCGAAAACAGGTTAAATAAAGTGAAATAATTACGAATTATTGAGGTTATAACGATGAAAAATACATTTTCGTTAGCTATTTCACTAGCAATCATCGCGTCTCTGTCCGTCACAGGTTGTATGTCCCCAAAAACCCAACAAGCCGATCAGGCGACACTGATCAAACAGATCACTCTCCAGGGCCAGATAGAAGCCGTAAAATGGATCGATGACGGCAAACAAGTTGAATTTCGCCGCAAAGTCCTCTCAGGCGGCCAACTATGCCGGTTTGATCTGGACGAAGATAAGCTTGAGGAAAATGCGCAAACCCTTAGAAAAAGGTCAGGCCCCGAACGAGGCCGTCAAAATGATCGTCAGAAATCACCGGACGGCAAATGGACCGCTGTGTGCAAAGACTACAATATCATCATAGAACAGAACAAAGATGATAAAGACGAGGACACCGCACGGACCATCAAAGTCACTTCTGACGGCACCCGCAAACTCCGATACGGCAGTGCCAGTTGGGTATATGGTGAGGAATTGGCACAACGCGACGCCATGTGGTGGTCGTCGAATTCAAAATTCATGGCCTTCTACAAATTCGATGAAAGCAAGGTAAAAGATTTCTACCTGACCATGGACCAGACCGAAGTATACACAAAACTCGACACCGAAGGCTATCCAAAGGCAGGCCAGCCGAACCCGTTAGCGAATCTTCTTATCTATAACATGGATACCCAACGGACCGTTACAGTAGATTGCGGAAACGATCCGAACCAGTACCTGTTCGATATTAAGTTTCGCCCTGACAATTCCGAGCTTCTGTTCAGAAGAACGGACCGTCAGCAGAAACGTCTTGAGATAGTCGCCGCCAACGTCAACACAGGCATCACCAGAATTGTTCATACCGAAACACAGGACACTTGGCAGGAGCCGCGAGCAACTTTCAGGTTCCTAAAAGACAATGAACGCTTCATCTGGAAAACCGAAAAAACCGGCTTCGCCCACTACGACCTTCGCAATATCGATGGAACGTTTATCTGTGCCCTTACCGCCGGACAGTACCCGATTAAAGACATTGTCAAGATCGATGAAAAAAATGATTGGCTCTACTATTCGGCCTTTAGCGATGACAACCCGCTAAATCTGCACCTGCACCGGGTACACCTCGACGGCACGGGTCAAAAACGATTGACACCGCCCGGCAAAAACTACAGCGGTTTCAATATTTCGCCCGACAACGAGCATTTCATAGCACTGTCGCAAACCGTGACAAGCCCGCCTCAGACTGCTCTCTACAACACCGCGGGTGAAATAGTTTCCGTCCTGGCCCATGCAACTGCCAAAGATATCAAGTCATTAAGCAAACTCCCTTTCCCAGAGATTTTCAGCTTCAAAGCTGCCGACGGCCGAACCGACCTCTACGGACTTTTGTTCAAGCCGAATAATTTTAAATGGTACAGGAAATACCCTCTTATCATCGATGTTTACGGCGGGCCCGATTCCAATCCCCGCGTCCGAAATGTTTTTCAAAGATACCGTTCGGATCTGGACAATGGCGCTGCCATCGCTATCTTTGACGGCCGCGGAACCAACTTTCGAGGCAAAGCATTCCAGTCCGCAGGCTACATGCGTCTTGGCGACATCGACATCAGCGATCAGGCCGCAGGCGTCAAACACCTCTCCAAAAGGCGATACATCGATCCCGACCGTGTAGGCATTTATGGCGTTTCTTATGGCGGATACATGTCTGTCATAGCGGTCCTCAAGCACCCTGACGTATTCAAAGCAGCATGCGCAGTCGCAGCAGTAACCGACTGGTACAACTATGACACCGCCTACACCGAACGCTACATGAACACCCCCCAAAACAATCCCGAAGGTTACAAAAATGGTTCCTGCATGAATTTCGTGGACCAGCTTACCGGCCACCTGATGATAATGCACGGTATCATAGACAACAACGTACACCCGAACAACGCATGGCAATTGATAGATGCCCTCGATAAAGCTGACAAACCATATCAAAGCCGGTTCTTCCCAACGAAGGGCCACGCATTCCCAAAACAGGGACAGCAAACAATGTGGGAGTTCTTCCGGGAGCACCTGAACTAATAACACACATTAACTTTATAAGAGGATTATGAAATGATCTACATGGCCACGATTGCCGTTTACCTGTTCGCATTACTCTGCGTTGCTCTCTACCAGTCACGGAAAGTAAAAACACAGAAGGATTTCGCAGTAGCGGGCCGATCCCTGTCACCATGGGTGCTCGTCCTGACAATGCTCGCGACATGGGTGGGAACAGGCTCGATCCTCGGAAACGCGGGAAAAGCATACGACATCGGGCTGGGAGCTCTCATTCTTCCCATAGGCGGCACGCTGGGAATGATCCTTTTGGTCATCATTGCTCCAAAAGTCAGAAACTTCGAAAAATTCACCGTCCCTGAGATCATTGAAGAAAGATACGGCCAACTCGCAAGGGTCCTCGTTGTAATGTCACTCGTCACCGCATATCTCGTAATCGTCAGTTACCAGTTCAACGCAGGCGGCGGCGTCCTTCAGTACGTCGTAGGCCAAAAGAAACCCGTCCCCCTACAGGCAAAGCAGCAAATCACTAATTATCAAATTCGCAAGGGATACGTCTACTTCCAGCCAAACGAAAACTTCATTGGCGATGTTCAATTATCATTCGATGCAAACAACGGCACCGAATGGCAAAACAATGCTCTCACCTACACAGTAAAAGTTGTACCCGCAGATAACGTCCAGAATGAAAACATCAACATCCACGACCAGGAAATCAAATCAACAATAGCCGTCGCTCCAGGCAAAAAAATAACAATAAAATTTGACAACCCTGAAAAATTCACCGCGTTTCAATTGTCTGCCGATTCGCAAAAGGGACAACTGAACCTCCATGAGTACAGACTCCCCATCAGGCAGGCAACATTAATAGCAGCAGTTTTCATCATAGCATTTACAATGATAGCAGGCCTCATCAGCGTCGCATACATCGACATCGGAAATGGAATCCTCATCATAGGTTCACTGCTAGTCACCTTCCCATTCCTCTGGATAAAAGCAGGCGGTTGGGAAGGAATGGCAGCATCATTCGCCGCGACAGGCCGTTCCCAAAACATGGAATTCTGGTCACATCAAAGCCCGTTAAGAGTCATCAATTTATGTCTGCCCGCATTCCTCCTCATACTCGGCGACGCAAACCTCTACCAGAGATTCTTCGCAAGCAAATCAGCAAAAGGAGCTAAACAGGCAACTACCGTCCTGATCTTCGTAGCCCTCATCGTAGAACTTCTCATTATCGGTTCGGCCTGGATAGCAAGCTCACTCATTCCAGATGCAGAAGCAGGAAAGTATTGCCTCATCGTAACCGCAAGATACATAATGCCAACATGGCTCGGATGCATCTTCATGACAAACATTGTCGCGATCATAATGTCAACCGCCGACTCCTTCCTTCTCGTCCCATCCACATCTCTCATCCGCGACATCTATTTGGCCTACATCAACCCGAAAGCATCGGAAAAGAAAATCGTTTTCCTCAGCAGAATGTTTGTTCTTGTTCTCGGAATTATCGCTTTCCTTATCAGTCTGACATTTGAAAAGGTCCCCGGCTTCCTCGATCGCGCACTGTACGCATACACCATCTACGGTACTGCTGTCACCCCCGCTCTCGTTGCCGCCCTCTTCTGGAAACGTGCAACCCCAGCCGGCGCAGTAGCTTCAATTCTAAGCGGAACCATAATGACCCTGACCTGGAAAAAAATGACATTCTTCTCTTCGATATTGGGTGAGAATTTTTATAATAATATTGCCGAGGTCCTCCCAGCGATCTTTGCCTCCGTAATGGCACTGGTCATTGTAAGCCTCTTCACAAAAACAAAACAACAGCAGCTTGACATACAGAATAATTAACAATAGAAAGGCAGATATAATGTTCGATACATCAGTTTATATAGATAGAAGAAACAGTCTTAAAAGCCAACTTAAAAGCGGCCTTGTCGTCCTGCTGGGCAACTCCGAAAGCCCGATGAACTATCCGGGCAACACTTACTACTTCCGGCAGGACAGCTCCTTCCTGTATTTCTACGGCCTTGACGTTCCCGACCTCACAGCAGTCATAGACATTGACAACGACCGCCAGATCATCTTCGGCGACGAACAGACTGTCGATCAGAAAGTCTGGGTAGCACCCCAGCCCTCTATTGCCGAACTTGCTGCCACAGCAGGAATCACCCAAACCGCACCCATCACACAACTCGCTGAACTCCTGCAGCAAGCCTCAGCCAAACAAACTCCCATCCATTTCCTGCCCATAACCAGAGCTGACAACCAGATCAAGATGAGCCAGTGGACAAATCTCCCCGCCGCCCAGATCAATCAGCACGCCTCAATAGAACTCGTCGACGCAGTTGTAAATCTCCGCTCATATAAATCCGTTCAGGAAATCAAACGCATCGAGATAGCTCTTGAGATGACCACGAAAATGCACACCTTTGCAATGCAGCTCACAAAGCCAGGCCTCCTCGAATCGGAGATCGTCGCCGCAATTGAAGCTGTACCAATCTCAAAAAGCTGCCGTCCATCATTCTCTGTCATTTTCTCCATCCACGGCCAAACCCTGCACAACCTCTCCCACGTCAACACAATGAAAGACGGCGACATAGTCGTCAACGACTGCGGCGCCGAATGCTCAATGCACTACGCAGGCGACATGACCAGAACCATCCCCGTAGGCGGCAAATTCACACAAAAGCAAAAAGAAATATATTCGATAGTCCTCGATGCCCAGCAAAAAGCCATCGATGCCGTTAAGCCCGGCACCGAATTCAGAGACATCCACCTCCTGGCATGCCGTCAGCTCGCCGTCGGACTTAAGGAACTCGGCCTGATGAAGGGCGACATAGACGATGCGGTCGCAAACGGAGCACACGCACTCTTCATGCCCTGCGGACTCGGTCACATGATGGGACTCGACGTCCACGACATGGAAGGCCTCGGCGAGGACCGCGTCGGCTACACCGATACCATCAAAAGAAGCCCCCAGTTCGGCCTCAAATCGTTACGCATGGCAAGAGCACTCGAACCCGATTTCGTAATGACCGTCGAACCGGGCATATACTTCATTCCACAGCTAATCGACCTCTGGCAATCACAGAACATAAACGCGGACTTCATCAACTTCGACCTCGTAAATCAATACAGGGATTTTGGCGGAGTAAGAATAGAAGACGACCTACTCGTAACAAAAGACGGCTATAGAATACTAGGCGCCCCGGTCCCAAAACAAATCGAAGATGTAGAAGCAATGTGCGCAAGCTAAGCCAGCATCATAAACATACAAATAAAAACAACGCACGCGTAGCGTGCCTCGAAATCACTTAGCCTCCTGCATTGCAGGGGGTTCACACGGATCAAATAAACAAAACAACGCACGCAAATCCCAGAACCATCTCACACTAGCGAACTTTCACCAAAGGCGGCAACTGTCCAGCCATGCCAATCCGACCGTTGTTGACGATCAGCACACCATCTATGCCCTCGATATCCAAAATTCTATTGAGAGTTGGCTCAATGTCATCGTCTTTGCTGACAAGGTTCGCCGCCAGTGTAGCTGCTGCGTCAGCTAATGCAGCGTCTTTGGATACGACAGTCGCAAGGTCGCATTGCCCAAGGCTCATCGAGTGTCCCATCTTCCCCGAAGATGAGCATATCGCCAAAGGAGTATTCGCAGGCAGTATTGAAAAACCAAGTCCATCGCCCTTCCCGGCAGCACCGGCGTACAAAGCGATCACTACCTTTTCTGTCGTTAGCAGATAAATATCGCCCCCGTTCTCAACGATCACCTCTTCGGCTCCGGCCCTGACAGCAGCTTCCGCCCCAAGCTGCGCCATCGTTCCGGCGACCCCAGCCATCGGACCAACCCCGACAAGCTTCGCTGCTTCAGCCATCCGTACCGCACTCAAAGGCGCATCGACACCAATATCAACAGGCACAAGGCTGCTCTGAAAAACAGGATCACAAGCGATATAATCTTCAAGTATCTTCCGCTGCGCAACAATCTCCTCGGTCACAGCATCAAATTGCTCACAGCAGATTCTGAATACTGCCTCGCGATACACAAATTCACGATAGATTCTTTTATGACTCATACTCAAAACGTAGAACTGCACGCGCCGAACGGACACACCCGGATACATGCCATACATTCGATACATTCCGATTCGTTGTAAGACACCTCACGAGTATCGCTGTCAGCAATACGCAGCGCCTCCGTCGGACAATAAGGAACACAGTACCCGCAATGAGTACAGGTTTCCGCATCGCGAGTTACACCTTTACCGGAAAAGTTGACCGTAACATTAAACGTCTTAACATACTCGACGCCTTTGGTAATATCTTCTTCGCTGCCAGTCACATCCAGAACAAGATAGCCTTCCTCTTCAGGAGTAACTTTCGCACGAAAGACATTAACTATCAGATCATAATTCTTAACCAGGTAGTAGATGATCGGTTTTTCACACTCACACTTGGGAAAAAACAGCATGAGTTTTTTTGTTACGTTCTCACTCATTGCGATTCCTCTTTTTTGACAAGTCGCTTCATTGAAGTTTCCTTAGGCAACATCGAAATTGGCTCCGTAACCATAAATTCTCCTCGCCGGATCTCATCGGCAAGTAGATTAGATATCTCCAGAGCTTTATAATACGACGACAGCGACCCGACAGCGACCTTCTTACCGTCGATCTCGATCTCGCCGCTTCGCAACTGCTCATAGTTGACCTGGCAGATAACCTTGCCGGTATTTTGCGGATACTCATGCCCGTAATCGACCACAGGCGCCAATATATCACGGTCCCGCACACATGTTCGCTTTAGAATATCCGCATTCAGTATCGGTATCGGTATCCCCACGCCCAGCGACAGCGACACTCCATACCCTCGAAAACTGACACCTCGAACAAATTCCTTCCGCATCTGCTTCATATCTCCCGTCAGCGCCAAGGTCCCCGCCCCGCCTGTCGGCACTCCGCCTTCCGTCCTCTCACACCC
>DAOWHR010000178.1 GCA_030641315.1 Anaerohalosphaeraceae bacterium
GTCAAGAGTTGGTATCAAACAAGCCGATATTAGTACTATTATGATAAGATTGTTATTCATAATATGCCTGTAATGCTATTCATACATTTCTATCTTTTTCTTGCGGCAAGCAACGCTCCAAGTCCAAGCAGCATCATTGTCGCAGGTTCGGGAACGACGGTATCGATAGCAAAATATGCAGGTGTGTTCATGCCCCATTGACCGTTATCGGTTGAGCTTACTGTAAACCGGAGACTTTTAACCGAGCCAAGGCTCGTAAGGTCAACATACTTCCAACTGTCTACAACATAGTCCAGGGTGTTATCATCATCAGTATAATCAGCGAGTAAGAAGTCAACTGTTCCTGTAGAACCATTTTGAGAATCGAAGCCTTCGATCGTCAGTTTAAACCAGTCCTTGTCATCGCCGGTCGATCCGCCAAATGCTTTTGCCGGGCCTTCGCCATTAAGCAATGCCAAACCGCAATAAGTTGTATTGGTGACACTTAGACCGTCGATAACCATCTCCGAAGCAAGGGTCAGCGTTGGTGTGAAGCCATTGTAGCTGTCCATGAAACCGACCGCGAAATTTCTGCCGGTTTGGGCAGAGCCTGCAAAGCTGCTGAACTGGTTGCCGTATCCGCTGGTTGTCTGGTCAGTCTTGTTTGAATACGCGAATCCGCCCCAGCTGAACCAGTCGCCGTCAGAGAAGTTATTAAATCCTGCTGAGCCGCTGGTAAACGTGGTGCTGTCGTATGTCCCGCCAACAGTATCACTGGCGTAAGTGCCGCTCCAGCTTGAATCAGCGTCCAGATCAAGATCGTCAAAATCAGCAACCGAGGCATTGGCAATACCGGCAAATACAAATAGTAATACTAACACAAATACACTTCTATACTTCATCATTACTTTAACCTTCCATTTTTGGTAACGCCGAATACATATCAGGCGTCAATTATTTTAATTATATTTTCATCACTCGTAAATCACATCTGTCTACCTTCTGCAATTTGCTACCATCGGACTACCTCCTTTCAACTTCAGTGGCCCCTTAACGCGAAGGCCAAAACAAAAAAAGCCGCCGTCCTCGCAAAGAGAACGGCGGCTTTAAATATCGATCATATAAACCACACGAACAGACATCAAACAGACACTGCATGTGGGTACATAGAAACAGCCCGGGTTCCAAATCGCGAGAACACAAAAAACACTAAAGGCTACAGGCAGATTTTCTGACTCGCATCCTACCTTAAGACCCCTTCCCATTCGTAACAACGAACAGTGGTACAATGTCTCTCGGATTTACAGCATTTAGCCGTAATGGACGCTCACAGCGGCGCGACCGTCGCGGATTTTCACCGCGTTCCCATTTAACTCAGCAAGAAACTGCCGAGCCTGCAACCTGAATATATTGATGTCAAAGAACTTATAGGACTACAATTATCAAAAATACCAAACCATATCAAGCAAAAAAACGTAAGCTCAAAAGATAAGCAAGATAGTGTCATGCTTTCAAAACAGCAATAAAACACAAAACCGCCATAACAATAGAAAAAACGCATACTCCGGCAGTGACGATCAGCATCCACATCATTCGCTTGTTCTGCTTGCTGACCAGATATTTTAAATAACGGTCACTGGCAGCAAAGGTCTTATTCATCTGGGCAACACCTTCGGTCTGGGTGGTTGCTGCGGAATTCAGCTTTGAAATGGAATCATTGAATCGATTTAAAGTATCACTCATCTGAATGTCAGCTTCTGCCGAGACCGACAGCTTATGACTCATCTCGGACATCATATTCGTCTGCTTTGAGGTTTCAGCGGGAATTCCTTCGATGGCTTCGATGAACTGCTGTTCTTTGGATGACTTTTCTTTTAGCTGATCGACAAGTGCACTGGCAACTTCCATCTGGCTCTGCGCGGCCTTTGGGACGCTGCTTAGCAAATCGGGCAGTTTGTCGATACGGTCGAGCAAAGCATCATGCCTGACTGCCTGTTTGCCAAGATTGTCGTTAATGCTTTCAAGCTGTTCGACAAGGCGGTTGAGGCCTTCATTGACAAGTTCGGCATTTTGCCTGGGTTCGACATCCAGAGGATCTTTTACAACCACCTCGTGCATATCGGCCTGGGCGTTTAAAGGCTCATAAGCCGAAACATCAGCTTTGCCTTTGCTGCTTTGACCGATGCGCCACTTTCCAACTTTTGCCCAAATAGTGCCCAACGCCATATTTTACCAATCTTATAACACACAACCGACTGAAATCCGTTCCAGAATCGACAACACTACAATTAGAAAGGTTTATTGCTGTATTTTCAAGGAATTTCTGGCTGGCACCAACAAAGGGGTCTTAGATTTCTGCATTTTTTAGTTTTTTTTTCAAAAAAAATAGTCGATAATCATATATCCCTTCGGAAAGCTTATCTATGCTTAAAAGGTAATGTCGATGACAAACCAAGACAAAAGTAGCAGTGATATGTCCGATGATAAGGGGCAGCGATTTATGAAGCTATATATGGCTGTTCAACGTCGCCTTTACGGCTTTACCCTTTCTCTTGTCCCCAATCAGGTTGACGCCGATGATATTGTTCAGGAAACAGCATCGGTAATGTGGGATAAATTTGATGACTTTGAACCTGGCACCGATTTCGCCGCATGGGCCTTGTGCATAGCTCGTTATCGGGTAATGACGTATCGCCAGAAGGACATTTCCAAGCGGAAACGCTTCAGCAGTCAATCCATAGAGACAATAGACAACGCAGCCAGTTCCGATGAGAAAAAAGAAAGTGCCCGCCAGGCGGCGCTTCGAGGATGCATGAAGAAACTTGAAGAAAAAGACAGGCAGATACTGTATTTGCGCTATGAAATGGGCGCCACGCTTCGCAATGTGGCTGAAAGACTCGACCTGAGTATCAATACGTTATATAGCAGATTAGGCAAAATTCATGCGGTTTTGCTGAATTGTATCCGTAAGAAGGTTGCACAGGAAGAAACGGTATAGCAATGTCACCAGAAGACATGAAAGAATTATATCAGTTGCTTAACGCTTTGCGTGAAGACGTTATCACGGATGAGCAGTTTGACCGCCTTGATCAAATGATCAGCGGCGATCATCAGGCCTGTCAGATATATGTCGATTACGTTAGACTATGGGCCGATCTCGTAGGGGTTCAGGCAGCTGCCAAGCCGGGTCTTGATCAGACGCTGGCTTTATCCGGGCCAATGGATGTCGATGACCTTTCTAATTCAAAATTATGGCAGGCACTTGCCGAAGATGAGAAGAACGCAACTGCTGTGATTGTTGAAAAGCCCAGGGAAGACAAAATAATCTGCAAGCAGGATTGGCAGGTTGTCAGGCATGAGCGTCAGATATCAAAGTTTGCTATCTATACGCTGGCATTTTCTGTCGCGGCTGCACTTTTGCTTGTTGCGATGGTAATGTTTACAACCCCGCCACCAGTCGTAGCGTGGCTTACGGACTCAATAAATGACGAATGGGTCACTGAAAATGGCGTGCCGGTTATCGGGGACGGACTGAGGCAAGGCCCGATGACCCTTGTCGATGGTCTTGCGGAGATCACTTTCGGTGACGGTGCCGTAGTTACGGTCGAAGCACCGGCCAAGATCGAGCTTACAAGCGGCAAAAGCATGTTTCTAAAGTCCGGCAAAGTAAGTGCCCAGATATCGGAATATTCAATAGGCTTTGAAGTCAATACACCCAGCGCCAGTATTGTCGATCTGGGTACTGAGTTTGGAGTCAGTGTTGTCGGGGACGGATCGTGCAGCCTTGATATGTTCAAAGGTAAGGCTAATCTGGTCGCTGGTATTGGGGGACAAAAGAGGTCGAGCCAGATCATAACTGTCAGTCAGGCCAGAAGTGTAGACCACGCAACAGGCAAGGTGCGGGTCAAAAAGTTTCAGAAAAACAATTTTATAAGACAGATTGACTCTGAAAGCGGATTTATATGGCGAGGCAGGGATATTGATCTGGCAGATATTGTCGGTGGGGGCAATGGCTTTGGAAGCGGCTTGCATGGCAGTAGTTGTATCAATCCAGGTACAGGTGAACTGTATGTTCATGTGAAGTCTGACGAGCAATATAGTGACAATAAGTACCATCCTTGCGATGAGTTGCCAATTGTCGATGGTGTTTTTGTTCCTGATGGCGGTTCCGGACCTGTTCAGGTCACTTCGGCAGGGCATGTGTGGAAAGACTGCCCTGATACGACGGGAATTTTTTATGAGGGTATTTATACCGGTTTCAAGACTCGTTCTCCGATCAGGAACCATGGTTTTGTTCTTAAAGGGCAGCATTACGGTACTTTTGAACTTCAGGCAATGGTTACACATTCCAATGCCGGAGTCACTTTTGATGTTGCTGCGTTGCGTTCTCAGCTATTTTGTCTGAAAATAGTCAGATTTGAGGCCCTGTGTGGTGTTTCCCAGGAAGCCGGAAACAAATATCCCGGCAATGTCTCTGATTTCTATGTACTCGTTGACGGAGAGAAACGTTTTGAGGCAAAGGGAGTTGGTGTTTACAGCGAACCGGTTAAGGTTTCTGTGAAACTTAGTGAAGGAGACAGATTTTTGACCCTGGTCAGTACTGACGGTGATTTGGAACCTCACCATGACTGGAGTTTTTACGCGGAGCCAAAGCTGGTTCTGGAATAGTGCTATCAATAGAAAGGGATTAATTCAGAGGTAAGTATTTGTGGTATAGCTGATATGTTGCGAAAAAGACGGTTTTATATCATTATGATGAAAAGGCCTGTTTATGATCGTTATAGATGGGGCAACAATGCGGCAGTTGGTTAGTTGCATTGTTTTCAATTATTTCGGCAAAAGTTTGCTTCCGTCTGGCGTAACACTAAAGGAGAGTTCGCAGCTTTGGTTGCCGGAACTGTTACCTGGATTTAGTAGAATATGAGTAACGCCGCAAAGATATGGCAATTTACTCGAAATTCAACATGTTCTCAGGCTTGTTTGGTGATTGAGAGCTGTGCAGAGGATTGTACTAGAGCAATTTAATTTTTCGTGCTCGCTTTTTGCCTGTTGCGGCTTTGGCTGGCGGCAAAAAAAAAAAAGGCAGGATGACAATATTGCTGCATACCATTCACACCCCCAATTCTCGTATGCCGGCTTTTGCTTGAAAAAAAAAA
>DAOWHR010000235.1 GCA_030641315.1 Anaerohalosphaeraceae bacterium
CATCATCATAGTGAGGCCCGCCCCCTCGCCACATCGAGTCCATAAACAGAGGCACATTTGAAGCGTTTTTCATGTTAATTTTTCGCCAATGGTTTTCCGCTTTTCTTCCCTGAATACTGCTTAGGTGACTTGGCAGATCGTACGCCCAGTTATTCATCCCATAGCTGCATCGTTCAACCTTGTCCTGACCGGGATATACAGCCATTATATACGTCTTGTCAACATCGCCGTAACTTACCCCGGTATTCTCTTTCGTAGCAGACCCGCAAAGGAGCATCTTCGGATGCTTTGCCCATTCTCCTTCCAGAACAGTTATCCACTGTCCCCGTGTCCAGCCGTACGAAGCGCCCACATAGTCAACACCATCCGGAAAAGAGTTGTCATTTTCGTTCGCATACAATCCCCATGTCAGCCCCCACTGCTTCAGGTTGCTTCGACAAACAACGTCTCTGGCTTTCTCTTTAACCTTGCCCAACGCGGGCATAAGGATCGCAAGCAGCAAAGCTATGATAGATATAACGACAAGAAGCTCGATGAGTGTGAATGCATGAATATGTTTCGATTTACTTGTACTTGACATGACCATTTTATTTCTCCCGAATATAAGACAGCAATAAAAGGTGTACTTAACGGGCGGTGAAACCACACAACCACACAACCACACAACCACACACTTAAGTATAGCCGTCTGATGACATATTGCAAGAGTAAACTTGTCGATATGTATGTCTACTGGCATTAGAGCAATTAAATTTTAAGTGCTCTAAAGTGTCGGACATTATAAGCTCTCAACGCACAGTTCACACCCACCGACTTGCAGGCTGCATAACTTTCAAACTTACCATAGGTCAGTTTGAGTCATTTATATTGCCAAAAACGAATCTGTTGCTGACTTTGAGTCTGTTCCCTTGTTTCTATCCACAGGATTGCTTCCTCCCTGCATATCCTGTTCTGTCGGATTTTGGGTCGCTGACCAATACGTATAGATGTTGTCGTTTTCAACTCCTGCGTTGGAAGTCTTTGTCCACTCAACATGACCATCGCCATACAGCACATTCTGCCCTTCGCCCTTATGATGTACCGAGTTGCCAAGCTTATGAGTTGTCTTATCGTCAACAGTTATCAACTGCGGGCCGCCATTAATCGTCCCGGGCCAAACCATATCCCCATCCTTGAACCAGGGACTCATATCACCTGCGATTGCCATACTCGCTGTCGAAGCACCCGTTGCCGGATATTCTCCAAACGGCATCTGCATCGCATAACTGACTCGCTCATAAGGCGTCTCCCCAAAATCCCAAAGATCAACAAGATCCTGATTTTCTGATGATTCAAACATCTCCTCATCAGCGCCTTCACCGTTACAAATAAACGATTTCGGATCAACATCCGCTTCACGCACAAGCAGATACCAGCTCGCAGTTATCGTCCGCCCGACATGCTCCTGCTCACCGACAGGATAATAATTGGCACCGGCGTTGTCATACCTCCAGCCAAGCTTCTTGGTCCATGGCGCATCGACCCCACCGATAACCGGAAACTTATCGTCATAATCAAAAGCATAAGTATTCATAGCCGTCCCAAGCCCTTTAAGATTCGTTCCGCAGACCAGCCGTCTCGGCAGACGGCGATGACCCCGCGTCAATAGAGGTATCGCCAGCAGCAAAACAAATACAACGACAACAAACACCACCGTAAAATCAACAAGAGTCAAACCTTTCCTGTTCTTCATATCGATATCCTTTCAAGAGTTGTTAATACTTTTCCATCCATTCAGGCCAGAATGTTTCGTCGAGCGTACTTCTGATGTTTGTGTCATAGCCTTTGTGCCATTGCTGATCCCAAAGTTCCTTGATCCCGATTGACTCCGAATGACCATCCATATAACCAACATTGATCTGGTTTTTGCCTTTGTGCCTGTCCATCGCGAAATGCATCATGTCATACTCCTCGCCCAACCACTGCCCGTTCTCCTCCGGCGCCTTAAACGATTTGCTTTCTGTCCCCGCATCATAACTCGGCGCGCCGCCTTGCCACATTGCGTCAAGAAATATGGGTATTTTATGCGTTCCTTTTACATCGGTATTATGCCAATAGTTTTCAGCTTTTCTTCCCTCAATACTCGCAGCATTGTCCGGCACATTGTATACCCATTCATTAATGCCATAGCTGCACGTTTGAATATCACCGGTTTCTTCACTGTCTCCAGAGTTAGATATTACATAGCTCTTGTCGAAACTGCCGTATTGAAAACCTGTGTTAGGCATTTTAGCTGACGGACAGGTCATTAAACTTGGACGGTCGTCCATATAATCCTTCAACGGAATTGACCAGTGCTTGCGACTCTGCACGTCCAAGGTTCCGTTGGCATTAAAAACATCGGGAAATGCTCTGTCATTATCCTCCATGTATATTTGCAAAGTAAGCCCCCACATCTTGAGATTGCTTCTGCAGACAATTTCTCTGGCTCTTCCACGATTGGGTCCAGGTCCAGGCGGTATGAGAATCGCAAGAAGTAGTCCGATGACAAATATTACAACGATCAGTTCAACCAGTGTCATTGCTCTGATGGATTTTGTGTTTGACGGTACCATTTGTTTCTCCTTCCATATTTGTTTGTTAATGGGCTGTTGCTGTAGAAAACAAAAAGAAAGACTCTAATAGAATTGGTAACAACTGCCGAATTTCCGGTTTTTCGGCGTGATATGATTCCATGTATTTGATTTATCAACCATAACAGTCCCTTCTTGCATGGTATTGAATACTATCAAATCATATTAAATACTATCACAAATCAAGGATGTGTCAAGGGGGAATCTTCGAAAAAATAATTTTTTTGGTGTTTGTTGTTATGGAGATGTATTCAGGTCAGTACCGCTTAACGCATATCGCCTTTGTCAGCCGGACCAATAAACCCTGTTTTTTTGGGAAAAATCTCTCAAACGGCTCGATGTCTGTTACTGTCGGCCGCTCGTCTTTGTCGTACTTCACCCCCGGGCACCCCTTGTCATAATACAGTCTGCCGTCGATATTGTACCACGGATACTCCCTGCAACTGTTGGGCCTTATCGCGTGGATCGAGCACAGCCCCTTTTTCAGAAACGGGCACACACAGTCATTCGACCGGATAAACATCGCGTCGTCGGACTTCATCACAGCATCGTCACCGATCCGTTTGGCCTCTTCAGGCGTTATCACCGGCGTACCGATAGAGTCGCAGCATATCGAGCACCGGTCCATCAAACAGTCAAGCCGCATCGGTTTATCCGCAGGCACGATTCGGTACAGGCCCTTTCGTCTTGCCCGCCATACACTTTTGATAAGTATCCAGTTGACATGCTCTTTCTGTTTACACGAAGCAACCACGATGCCGATCACAAGGAACAAGGACGAAGCGGCCAAACTGAATACAGGCGCCAAAAATATAAGTGTGCCATCTCCAACGACCTGGGCATATATCGCTGTTCCCCATCCGACAATAAATCCAGAAGATAAAGCAATCACCGCAGATGTCGAAAGCTTCTTTAATTTTTCACCTTTGCCCAGCAGCGCCATCAAAACCAGCGGACAAAGTCCAAGCTGCGACCCGTATATCGCAAACACAAGATCCTTAATTGTAAAGCCGGCAATGGTAAATACCTGCACTAGTATTGTTGACGTGATAGCAGCAATTACAAGTATCCATCTGGAGATGATCAGTTCTTTTCTGGATCGTTCCCTGCCTTCGGGAATGTGTTTTACATACTTTGAGAAGATGTCCACATAAAGTGTTTGTGAAACAGCGATCAGCTGTGTAGAAGCCGTCGACAGCATCGCTCCGTAAAGGCCGATCACAATTATGAACATTACAACCGGAGCTAAAATACCAGATGTCTGGCTGACCGTTTTCAGGAGTGTTATAAGAGGATTTTCTCCATCTGGCGGTGTTACTATCATAAATACCATGCATGCCAGCATCACTAATGCGCCCCACGTTACCGATGCACTGAACACTCCTCGAAACAGTCCCCTGGTCACAGTTTCACGTTCCTGAGCGCCTGCGATACGCTGCCATACACTCATATCCGAAAGATACGTCGGGACATTGATCACAAAGATTCCGAGCATAAAGGACAGCAAACCAACCCTGCCCTGAGTTGAAAATGTGAGAGTTCCTTCCGGTATGTTCGCAAAGCACACCGACCATCCGCCGTGGGTAAATATATAGTAACAATAAAACGTCGGCAGTGACAGAAGCAACAGCCAGATCGAGAACATCTGAACCCGATCAGTTACTATCACCGCCCGAAAGCCGCCTATCGCGGTATACAAAAAAGCCACAGTCGAAAGCACCAGAACAATCACCCATGGAGCAATCCCGGGCAGCAAGTCACGAAAGAATATTGACCCAACCGTAAGCTCAGCGGCGAATGCGCCAAGAAAACCGAGACTCGTGCATACCGCCCCGACATGTGCCAGGGCGCCTGAATCATACTGGCTTCCAAGAAACTCATGAAGCGTCGGCTTACGCTCATAAGAATTCATCTTGTCCCAGATCTTACCCGCGAAAAAACGAACAAACAGAAGACCGCCAGCTGTTGTAACGACGGTCCATAAGAGCCATATTCCAAACCAGGCGGCAAGATCGAAAAACGCCATGATAACCATCGCGAATGATATCGTAGTGGCCACAGTACTTGCCGAAAATTCCGCCGAGTTGTTCACACGTGCCTGTTTGCCCCTGCCCATCGGCAGAAGATCGTCAATTCCCGTCGCCCTGCCCCCGACCGCAAAACCTATCCCAAGGTAAACTATCAGTACTAAGCCAAGCGAAGATATTATGATCGGTATCATGCGTTGTCAGCTATTAACCTATCTTGAGTTCAACATTTACCCTGTCTTTCAGTCCCTGCGGAATACATGAAAAACTGCCCTTTGAAACCTCAACCAGCACATGCAGCTCCGACCCGGGGTATATCTCCACAGGCCATCCCTGCTCGGACAGCGTGCTGAACACGGCGATCTCCTCAAGCAGGTATTCGCAGCACAGCCGGATCGCCTCATCATGCTCGACCGCGATACTTTCGTTTCGCTTCAGCATTCGTTTAACGAATGAATTGGCATCGGTTTCGACCAGAGATTTGAAGGCTTCGTTTGAGGCAAAAATATTATGCAGCGTCGATCTGGTTTCGTGATAAAGGTTATTGTGAATATGATCGTTCCATCGTGTTACGCGGATGCCGCTGTCTTTTAGTTCCTCAAAAAGCGATGCGTTTTGACTTAGAAAATCGTCACCTTTGGCGTGAGCACCCTGCAACGCCCCGGCATTGTCATAGCCGTGGGTTATGATCTGATTGTACCGGCACAGGTCGTCACCGACAACTACCAGACAACTCTCAAAATGCGATGCTGCCCAGAGCATCATCGACCTAAGTGCTTCACCATAAAAAACAGGATTCTCAAGACTTATACCAAGGTAGCAATTCCTGTGAGCAAACAATTCATCTGCGCTCATCTGAGGCAGTATCTTAGCGATACTTACACCAGGCAAAGATGTCTGTTTGTTAAAGTCCAAATCCGATCTCACTGAATAATCTCCGTATACTGATTAGTTTTTCGCATGTCTCGTCATACCCCAGGCTCGTGCCGTAAATATTGGCCGATGCCTGCTCAACGCCTGCGTTGTCAATGAAAGGAACTACATATCCGCTGTTCATTACATAGGCCCAGAAGTTGTTCATCGGCATATCTCTGTACTGCAGTATCTCATCGATCTCACCGCCCCTTTCGCCGCATGATTCTATCTGAAGTTTTTCGTTGAGTATCTCGTCGAAATTCTCCAGTTCGCGGTCGTAACGCACACGCTCCGACTCATACCGCTGCCTGAGCAGTTTACATATCGTCTGGTGTATGGGCCTTGCGTCGGCAGGCGGATCGTCACGATAGATAACAAGTATCTTGCGGAAATTGTCGTTCCACAGATAGCTGTAGTCAAACGTGCTGAAGTCAAGCATCGCGGCAGGCTGCCGGATGACACCGATAATATGTGTAAAGCGGTTATTACGAGTCGATTCCCACTTAGCAAGCTCAGTTGCCGTTACTCGAGGTGTAACATCTTTGAGATTATCGATCAACTGTAGAACCGAGTCAAGATAAAACGGGGCCACCCCATGCAGG
>DAOWHR010000051.1 GCA_030641315.1 Anaerohalosphaeraceae bacterium
GCTACCTGGTGATCGGCAGAGGCGGCGGTTGCGGTTGCGGGCAGATGCCTGACAATTTCATCGGCTATTGTAGGTCCTGAAAGCGAGGCATATCCGTGGGCGGTCGTCAGGACATCTTCGAGTATCTGGCTTGGGCGCATTAAGGTGCCCTTTTCAATACCCTTGGTAACGCTTGCAATCGGTGCTGTCGATGGGATATGATCCCTGAGTCGGCTCCAAACCGAGCGCATATACTGACAGGGCACGGCTGACAGGACCATATCAGTCGAGGCGAGTGCCTTTTCGGGGTCGCTTTCAAAGGCGAGCGAATCGGGTAGTTTGCAGCCGGGCAGAAACTTTACGTTCTCTCGTTTCTGCCTGAGGACATCTATATAATCCGGGTCGTATCCCCACATTGTTACGTCGAGACCGTTATCGCAGAGGAGCATCGCACAGACACTTCCCATTGCGCCATCACCAATAATTGTCGCTTTTTTGTACATATCAGCATTAAAACAGCAAATTAATCTGGTTGCAAGCACTGTTTTCTATTTTACAAACGGCAGTATTAACAGTATAATGTTTGCAGCTTAGCCTTATCTGAAATAGGGAAGGATTAAGAGTGTCGGTTGCTGAACGGTCAATTTATTTGGCGGTTATCGCGTGTCTTCTGTTATTGCCGGGCTTCGGGTGTAAAGAGGATAACGTCAGCGATACGCAAGCCAAGACCAGCATCGAAAAACCGGGGGAAATATCCGATCAACGCAACGCCATCTGGGCAACAAAAATAGAACTTGAGGGGTGTCCGAATCTGCACAAAGTATCTGACGAACTGTACCGCAGCGCGCAACCTGAAGATGAAGGCTTTGCGGAACTGGAAAAGGTCGGCATTAAAACTGTCATAAATCTTCGTAAGTGGCACAGCGATACGGATGAGATCAAGGGCACGGGGATGAATTATGTTCCGATCAAGATGAAGACCTGGGAGCCTGAGGATGAACACGTTATCAAATTTCTTACCACAGTTTGCGACCCATCAAAGCAGCCTGTGCTGGTACACTGTCAGCACGGAGCGGACCGTACCGGGATGATGTCGGCGATATACCGCATTGTTGTGCAGGATTGGGAAAAGGAAGATGCGATCAAGGAGATGGTGGAAGGCGGATATGACTATCACTCGATGTGGACGGGGCTGCCGAAGTTTATACGTGAACTTGATGTTGAAAAGGTGAAGGAAGCTGTTTTGCAAGAAGTAACAACAGCTTCAGAAGTCAATTAGATTGTTGGAATTAAATTTGAATATTTGAAAGGAAGAGTGAAATGGGAACAAGAGCTAATTTGGTTGTACGGAGGCGCGGCTTTACTTTGATCGAGCTGCTTGTTGTGATCTCGATCATCGCATTGCTGCTTGCGATACTGATGCCCGCACTGTCGAAAGTTAAAGAGATGGCTAAGACTTTAGTCTGCGAAACGAACCTTAAAACTTTAACGACGGCAATGTTTACTTACGCTATTGATAACGATGATAAATTCTGCGGTTCCTTTAATTATAGTGGAGATGGTGGTTTTGGCACTCCGTGGGACTGGGCGTGGGCGCCGTGGCAGATGGGTACCGACAATTCTGTCACTAATGCAATGAATGCTACACTTGAAGAACGACATGAAGGCATTAAGCGGGGAATGCTTTACCCTTATGTGGAAGCGGTTGACAGCTATCATTGTGTAAGTGACGACAGCTTCGGTAAGAATTTCAGAAGCTACTCGATGCCGGACAGTATTAACGGGCTTTGGGGCAAACCAAGAGGAACTGCTGTCTGGCCTATATTGACAAAAATGTCACAAGTTTCCAGATCGGCCAGAATGTATGTTTTTATAGAGGAAAATGATCCTAGAGGTTACAACATGAACTCATGGGTGATTGATCCTGCTTTGGGTGTAAATTCAAATATGTGGGCCGATCCGCTAACTGTGTGGCATTCCAGCAAAAGTAATTTTGGTTATATGGACGGGCACGCTGAAACTCGAAAATGGAGTAAGGAAACAGAAGAACTTTTTAGAAAAAGCGATGAAACTGGAGCCTGGGGGGTTGCCTGGGGCAGGATTCCCAAATCGACAAATGAAGAGGAAGACCTTAAGTGGCTACTTAAAGGGTGGCCTGAATGATGGTTTGATTCGTATTTATCCATTTGGCAGAGTATGATATTGAATAAGATCATAATTGCGACGGTATTGATTGTTTCGCTTGTAAGTCTGGATACAGTTCATGCAATCCAGCCTGAGTTTTGTACGGAGGTAGTTTTCATCAAACGTCAGGCGCATGCGCGTAAAGGCACAAACGGAACGATGCTTGGTCAGATGAATCATAACGCGAAGATGGGATCAAGTATCTGCATATATGAACCTGGTGAATCGGGGAATGGCTGCCGTACTGTTTTTGAATCGGCAAACGGTTTTATCTTTGATATGAGTTTGTCGTATGACGCGAACAAGGTGCTTTTCTCTTTCATGGATAATGTCAGGAAGAATATTTCGTCTCAAGAGGACTCTTTTCATATCTGGGAAATAAATGTCGACGGGACGGGTCTTAGGCAATTGACATTCGGTCCTTATCATGACGGCAGCGCGGTGTATCTGCCTGATGGTCGGATTGTATTCTGTTCAACCAGGGTTGAGTCTTTTTCGCTTTGTCAGGATTTTCTTGCTGCGGCTATGTACATAATGGATGCTGACGGCAGTAATATGAGGCGGCTGGAGTACAATACTCTTTGTGACACAACCCCTTTCGTACTGGATGACGGTTCGATCATGTTCACCCGGTGGGAGTATCAGGACAAGAATATTTTTTGCGTTCAGGGTCTTTGGACGCTGAATCCTGACGGAAGCCGATTGCAGCTTTTCTACGGCAATACATTGACCGTTCCGAATTCCATCTGCAGCGCCAAACAGATACCCGGCACGAACAAGGTTATCTGCACTATGGCCGCTCACCACCACCTGCCTATCGGTGGGATCGCAATAATAGATCGCAGTTCGGGGCTTGAAAATCCTGCCGGTATGAGAACTCTTACTCCTGAGATTCCATACAAACCTGCAGCAGCAAAACAGTGGAACGTTCTTGATGCAAAAAACCACTGGCAGCCAGGCGATGTCTTTTATCCGTGGTCGTACTGCGATCCGTATCCGGTTACGGAAGAAATGTACCTCGTCAGTTACGGCGGCGGGTCTGACAGACAAGGGACAAAGCAATACGGTCTTTATCTACTGAACGATGCGGGCAGCAAAGTGAAACTTTACGAAGATGCAGAAAACTCCTGTTTCAATGCAATCCCCCTGATGCCCAGAGACCTGCCTCATATTATACCTGGGCAGGTTCCCGAAAAGCGGCATGGAGAGGGATGTTTTCTGTTAACGGACATCTATCAGGGTCTGCTTGATAAGGGTGTCAAGCGAGGTCAGATCAAGCAGCTTCGGATCATGTCTCAAACACCGAAGAAGTACAATACCGAAGGGCCACGATATCATGATCATTATCCGGTGATGGGTCACGGCAGTTATTATGTGAAGTACTGCTATGGAACTGTACCGGTCGATGAAAACGGAACAGCATACTTCAGGGCGCCATCGGGAGTTGAATTGTATTTTATCGCTCTGGATGCAGAGGGCAAAGAGATCCGTCGGATGGGAACCGTTACCCAGATCACAGACGGTGAAACCCAGAGCTGCATCGGGTGTCACGAATCCCGATTCCAGTCACCTCATCATGATCCGAAGATAATGAAACGCCTTGCAAAGGGGCCTGATGTTATCACCGCTGCTGAGTGGGGTTCAGGACCTGTGAGTTTTGTCAGGCAGGTACAGCCTGTACTTGATGAGTATTGTGTCAGTTGTCACAGCGGCCGGTCACCAAAGGGGCTTATCGATCTATCGGGAGATAAAACGAGATTTTATAATATGGCGTATCGCAGCCTGATCGACCGTAAGCTGGTGGAATACTATTATATCAATCCGGGGCCTACGGGGAACTTTCAGCCTTTTGAAAGCGGCTCATGGGTCAGTAAGCTGACGAAGATCATAGAATCGAAACATTGCGATATTAATATGGCTGACGTTGATCGACGTAGGATATACTGCTGGATCGATGCGAACGCACCATATTATGATACCTGGGACGTATCCAGACCGCATACCATGGGTGGCAGAGACACATGGCATCTTGTAAAAGACAACAAGCGAGTACGGCCTGATCGCGAGAAGTGGTTTGCAGAGTTTGAGGATATCTTCATGGAAAACTGTTCGGGATGCCACGGCAGGATTTCCAATGAAGATAAAAACGCCTGGGGTGACCGAGCCCAAAGCAATGGATGGATCAATCTGACGAATCCCGAATACAGCAGGGTTTTGAACGCACATTTAAGCAAGGAAGCAGGAGGTATCGGGATCGAAGGAAAAAAAGACGAACTGGCATCACCAGTTTTCGCCGATACGAATGACCCGATATACCAAGCCATGCTCAGTGCAATCGAGGACGGGAAAACAGCTTTGGATGAACGGCCCCGAATGGACATGGCTGGCGGTAAAAATGAGGGGCAAGAGCGCAACTTCGGGCGAATATATTAACTTGCTGAAATCTAACCGGCCTTTATACAGTTTAACTATCTGACCCGTCTAGCCGGCCTTCCCTGCTGGTCGAGCATTGTTTTTTAGGTCTTTATCGAAGTCGTTCATTATTGCTTTCAGTTTGTTTACCATTTCAGGTTCCTGTTTGGCCAAGTTGTTTTTTTCGCTGATGTCTGCTTGGAGGTCGTAGAGTTCATCTTCTTTTTCAATTCTCAGTTTCCATTTTCCCACTCTTACTGCTTGAAGTTTTGTTCCCCTGTAATAAAAATACTCCTGATGCGGTGATAGTGCATTTTTCTGTCCGCTCATCAGAGGCCAGATATTTTTGCCATCGATGACCCGATCGTCAGGGACCTTTGCACCGGTTAGATGCGCTATTGTCGGCAGCATGTCGATCGTTGCAGCTACTTCGGAGCATACTTTTTCTGGTGGTATTTTGCCGGGCCATCGCATTATCGCAGGGACGCGCATACCACCTTCATAGGTCTGGAACTTAAATCCGCGAAGGGGCAATGCACAGCCGCCATGTCCATTTTTGAGGTTCCAGGGGCCGTTGTCCGAAGTGAAAACTATCAGGGTGTTTTCATCGATTCCCAGAGATTTTAAAGTCTTAATAATCTCACCGGTACTGAAGTCGATCTCTTCTATGACATCCCCGTATAGACCGCGGGCACTTTTGCCCTTGAAGTCGGGAGAAGCGAATATCGGGATATGGGGCATCGTGTGGGGGAGATATAGGAAGAACGGTTTGGATCTGTTTTCGGTGATGAACCTGATCGCTTCCTGGGTATAGCGTTGTGTTAATGTGGATTGATCAGCAGGGTATTCTATGACTTTGTCGTTTCGCATCAGGGGGACAAAGTTTTTCTTGGGTTGCTGCGTTCGAACAGCCTGTTCGGTCATTCCGTTATTAAACTTCACGTCGTCAGCGAGGGTTGCTTTGGGGTCTATCTTCATATCGTTACTGTATGGAATGCCGAAATAACTGTCGAAGCCCTGTTTGGTTGGCAAAAACTCCGGAAGATGGCCGAGATGCCATTTTCCAATACAGGCAGTCGCATAACCGTGATCTTTGAGCATGTCTGCGATGGTAATCTCTTTGGGGTTGAGGCCTATACTGTCCTTCGAGAACAAAACCTTTGTAATGCCAACTCGGGGCGGATAACAGCCGGTAAGCAATGCGGCGCGAGACGGGGAGCATACTGAGTTTGCTGAATAGAAGTCCGTGAAGCGCATACCCTCCTGCGCCATGCGGTCGAGGTTTGGAGTTTTGATCTTTGGGGAGCCGAAACAGCCGATGTCCTGGTAGCCCTGGTCGTCGGTGAAGATAATGATAACATTGGGCTTTTGCAATTTCGGGGTGTTGGCAGATAATTTAAAAGAAGCAGTCATCAGTGCGCCAAAGCCTATGCCAATAGTTTGTAAAAACTTTCGTCTTGTGTGCATCATATCTATTCTCCAAAATAATCAGGCATCACCGCAGCTTTCAATCGATGATCCGCAGTGACTTTGGTTTCAGTCTTTTGAGGTCGGGCATTTGCGAGGATCCTATTATTGCTTTTATTGTTACTGTGTTATCAGTGTAGTCTTCGCTTAGTATTTCTGTGTTGGCGTGGAGGAAGCTGATGAGTTTGCCTTGGGCAAGGTCAATTGTCAGCTGGACGGTTACGTTTGTTCCTCTGTATCTGGCGAGGACGGCTGCTGCGAGCTGGTCGAGGTTGAGAGATGTCTTTGCCGATACGCAGATCGCTTCGGGGTAGATGGAGAGCAGTGCTTCGAGGTTGCTTGCTTTTGCGAGTACGTCGGCTTTGTTGAGGCAGACGAGCATGTCCTTTTTGCCGCAGCCAATTTCTTCGAGAACAAGGTCAACGCTTTTAATCTGGTCAAAGACGTCGTCGGAGGATATGTCAACAACATGGAGAAGGAGGTCGGCGTGGACGGCTTCTTCGAGAGTCGCTTTGAAAGAGGCAACGAGATGGTGAGGCAGATGGCTGATGAAGCCGACGGTGTCGGAGAGGAGTACCTCGGAAGCCTTGTCGATGGTCCACTTTTTTGTGCGTGTGTCCAGAGTTGCGAAGAGGCGGTCCTCGACGAGTACACCGGCATCGGTAAGAGCGTTCATCAGTGTGCTTTTTCCGGCGTTTGTGTAACCGACGAGACCGACTTTGAAAAGTTCTTTGCGGCCCTTAATTTCCCGTAATTTGCGTTTGTCAATGCCTACGAGTTCCCGCTTTAGTTCTGTGATGCGGCTGTTGACGAGGCGTCTGTCGATCTCAAGCTGTTTTTCGCCGGTTCCACGAGTACCAATGCCGCCTACGGCTCCGATTGCTCCCGCACCGCCTGCGGCACCGGCGACGGTGTCGAGATGGGACCACATCTTTGTCAGACGCGGGTATGTGTACTGGAGCTGTGCGAGTTCGACCTGGAGTTTGGCCTGCCTGGTGCGGGCGCGGGTGGCGAAGATGTCGAGGATCAGTTCGCTGCGGTCGATGATCTTTGTTTCTATTATCGACTCAAGTTCGCGAATCTGGCCCGGGGAGAGGTCGTTGTCGAATATGACAACGTCTGCTTCAAAACGTTCGACACGGTCAGCGAGCATTTCTGCTTTGCCGCTGCCGATGTACGTGGACGGGTTGATGCGTGATATTTTCTGCTGGAACTGGTCGACTACGATTGCGCCGGCGGACTCGGCGAGGGCCTTTAATTCGGCGAGATCGTTATAAATCACGCCGCCACGCGCTCTTACCTGAGCGGCGACGAGTACGGCACGCTCGCGTCTGACCTTAACCTTTTCTCTTATATTATCCAAATATGTGCTTTCTTATTTTGTACTTTAAACCATTTGCGGGCAGTATATCATATCGACTTGGATACTACAATAGCTGAGGTGTATGATATATTGAGGTCATCCGAAAAATGCGCAAACAAAACGGTGATTTTCAACCGTGATCAGTATACATGCTCCATTACGCCCTCCCTTACGGGCTTGTTGCCCAAACCCTAAACACTAAATTCTAAATCCTAAACAAACCATAAACTCAAAAAAGCAAATGCTCGAAACGGTTCTGACTGCGTCCGAATGAGGTTTTGTGATTATGCCACTGGAA
>DAOWHR010000268.1 GCA_030641315.1 Anaerohalosphaeraceae bacterium
AATTGGTATGACATGAACTTGAAAGTTGAGTGGAAAAAACTTGCACTGATCGTGACAGTGTTTGGATTATTTTATTTTCTGCCTGTTGATTCGGTGCGGTTTTCTAACGCGGTCGGAGAGTCTTTGGCGCTGGCTAAGGATTACGCCCGCGAGCATGTAATATTCTGTCTTGTGCCTGCGTTTTTTATTGCTGGTGCCGTAAGTGTTTTTGTGAGCCAGGGATCGGTTATGAAGTACCTTGGGGCCAGGGCGAATAAGGTTGTCGCCTATGGTGTCGCGTCGGTTTCGGGGACGATACTTGCGGTATGTTCGTGTACTGTGCTGCCTTTGTTTGCCGGTATATACCGGATGGGCGCGGGATTGGGGCCTGCGACTGCTTTTTTGTATTCAGGCCCTGCGATAAATGTATTGGCGATAATATTGACGGCGCGTCTGCTTGGGCTTGAGCTTGGTATTGCGCGGGCGGTGGGGGCAATTCTGTTTAGTGTTGTTATCGGTTTGTCGATGCAATTTATTTACAGGAAGGAAGTAAAGGATGCCGGGCCTACGATGGTTGTGCCTGAAGAAGAAAGTGGAAGGCCATTGTACCAGACGGCGATCTATTTCGCTTTGATGGTTGGGATACTTGTTATCGCAAACTGGGCAAAACCAAAAGACGGGGCAGATGGTGGTGCATGGGGGGCAATATACTCGGCTAAGTGGATTATTGCCGCTGTGTTGTCCGGCGGGCTTGGTGTTGTGCTTGTGAAGTGGTATAATGTTTCGATGAAAGGGATGGCGCTGGTTGGCGGTGTAGTGTTGGCTGGGGCGATTATATTTTTCGGCAGGCCTGTGGCGGTTTTTTGTATTGGAATCGTAGGTCTTAGTGTTGTTACCGGTAGAGACAAAGGTGAGGCCGGGCAGTGGCTGGCATCGTCGTGGGTGTTCGCAAAACAGATATTGCCTTTGCTGTTTTTTGGTGTGCTGATCGCGGGATTTCTATTGGGAAGGCCTGGTAATGAGGGAATTATCCCGTCTAAATGGGTAGAGTGGGCGGTTGGCGGGAACTCCATCCGCGCAAATGTTCTTGCGGCAGTTGCCGGGGCATTTATGTATTTTGCAACGCTGACCGAGGTTGCGATATTGCAGGTATTGATGGGGGCCGGTATGGGAAAAGGGCCTGCGTTGTCTTTGCTGCTTGCGGGGCCTGCGTTGTCGCTGCCGAATATGCTGGTGATACGCAGTGTGTTAGGGACGCAGAAGACTGTTGTTTATGTTGGATTGGTAGTTATTATGGCGAGCGTGTCAGGTATTGTTTATGGAATGTTGTTTTAACAGAGGATCAAAATGAAAAAGATACAAGTGCTTGGAACCGGGTGTCCGAAGTGTAATATGCTTTTTGAGTCGGTGAAGGCTGCTGCTGAGGATGTTGGTGGCGGATATGAGATTGAGAAGATCATGAAGATCAATGATATAATGGCGTTCGGGGTGATGGTGACTCCGGCGCTGGTTATAGATGGTGATGTTAAGGCTGTCGGTAAGGTGCCGACGGTCGATGAGATAAAGGCGATGTTGGTATGATGCTGGAGGTTTCAAATGACTGAACAAAGAAAAAGAACCTTGATTATGTTTGCGGTTGTGATCGCAATTACGGCTGTGATGATCGCAAAACAGTTTCGTGATGACGCAAATTCGAGGGCGGCGGCAGAGACACTCGATGAGGTCAGTGTGATAGGCAGCGGTATACCTGTACTTTTTGAGTTGGGCAGCCATGGTTGCACGCCTTGCAAGAAGATGATGCCGGTACTGCGTGAGTTGAAGTCTGAGTATGGCGGGCGGTTAGGTGTTTGCTTTGTTGATATTATCGAGGAGAAAGAAGTCGGCAGGAAGTATGAGATACGATTGATGCCTACGCAGTTGTTTCTTGACGGTGAGGGTAAAGAGTTGTTCAGGCATACCGGTTTTTATGCTAAGGCTGGAATCATCGCGAAGTGGAAAGAACTTGGTTTTGATCTTGGTAAGGATGACTGATGGAAGAGCTATTTGTTCGAATTGGCGAGGCATTTGAGGGTTCCTATGTGACGGGTTTGGGGGCGGCGTTCGTTTGGGGTGTTCTAAGTGTTCTGCTTAGTCCGTGTCATCTGGCGAGTATCCCGCTGATTGTCGGGTACGTCGGTCAGAGAGAAGTTGGGGGGAAATGGCGCAGTTATGTTTTGTCGTGTATATTTTCGCTCGGGATACTGGTGAGCATAATCGTTATCGGGGGGATCACCGCGGCAATGGGCGGTCTGGTTGGTGATATTGGCGGTATTGGCAACTATATTGTCGCAATCATTTTCTTTGTATTTGGGCTGGTTCTTCTGGATGTGATAAGTTTGCCCTGGTCCGGTCCGGGTCAGGTTGGGTATAAAAAGGGCGGGGGAATTGGCGCCTTTGTATTGGGCTTGATATTCGGCGTCGCAGTGGGGCCCTGCACCTTTGCGTATATGGCACCGATGCTAGCGGTTGTATTTAAGTGTGCTGGTTCCGAGTGGGTTTATGCGGCTGGGATGCTGATGCTTTATGGATTAGGGCACTGTGGGGTTATCGCATTGGCCGGTGGAAGCGGTGAACTTGTCGGGCGTTATCTTGGGTGGAACGAGCGTTCCAAGGCTTCAGTGATTTTGCGAAAAACATTCGGGGCTGGTATGATTCTTTGCGGATTATATTTGCTCTATGTTGCCAGGTAGGGCAATTGGGATCATTTTGGGATGGTCAGCTTTCTTTCCAATCAAATTCATACACGCATTGAGTGATCTTGAAGCCAGCATCAAGGACTCTCTGGTATATGGGGTCAGTGTGCTTTTTTATGTTGTGTGTAAGCAAAAATTCCCTTGCCAGGGTTGCTGCGTCCGTTACGCCCTCCTGTTTGACCCTGTTTTGCATCCACTCCATGATCTCTTTTTCTTCCATTTTGCCTCTCCTATTGAAGGATTACGCAATGTTCGATCTGAACGCTATTATATCGGCATTAAGGGCGAAAAGCAATAACTATATCGAATCAGGGTATATAAGCTTCACTTTTTTCTTCTCGGCGACCTGATGCCATTTTTTTGACGGAGCCTTGTCGGTAACGATGCAATGGAGATTTTCCAGGTCTGCTATCTTGTACAATGAAGGCTTGTCGAATTTTGTATGATCGCCTACAAAAACAGCTAATGAAGCCCTTTTAAGGACGAGTTTGGCAAATGAGACAGTAGTAACGTCCGCTCCGCTGATGCCGGTGTCTAAACTTATGTCGTCTGCTCCTGTGAAAGCGGTGAAACCAGCCAACTGTGAGATAGTTGCTTCTGCGACAGGGCCGACCATGTCCATTCTTTCAGGTCGATATTGGCCGCCTGTGATTATGACTTTGTGCAGTGTAAGTTCGTGTAGCCTTTTCATCAGATGCAGCGAGTTAACAATGATCGTAAGGTTTTTGTATTGAGTAAGATATGGTATTATCTCATAACAGGTGCTGCCTGCTTCAAAGTATATGTTGTCCCCGTTATGTATCATTTGGCAGGCAAGTTTTCCGATAGTTTTTTTTGCTGAAAGATTTTTTGTTTGTCTGAATTGAACCGATGGGATCAACTCCGGCCGCCCCGGCAGAATCGCCCCTCCATAAGTTTTTTTTAGCATTCCGTTATTCTGAAGTTTTGCCAGGTCGCGTCTTATTGTAACTTCTGTTACGGCCATTTCTTGTGCCAGATCAGAGACCTGAATTCGACCGAGGTTCTGAATTTTATCGAGAATATATTGATGTCTTTTCTCAGCCAATAATCCCATGGATCAACTCCTGAAAACTATATTACATGAATATGTATTTTACCAGTTACGATTAGTAACGCAAGTGAAATGTTTGTTTTGTTTCGTTTGTAATTGTTTTTTGTTCTGTTGTGTTCAATGCAGTGCCAAATATGCGGCCAGCATATATTATTTTTTTATCGGTGTTTAATTCAAAAAAAGCTTGAAATCAATACTATTAGCCGGTACTTTTTATCTAAGTGGGTGGTGTTATATTTTTTTCTGTTGACGATTTTACTCCTGACGTGTCTGTTTTTCTTTTTCTTGGGTAATAAAAGTCTGATAATTATACTGAAATTATGCTTTTTTTTATGTTTGTCCGATAAAAAATTAAAGGAAGTGCCGGTAGTATGTCGAATATTTGATAGCACGACGTTGAATAAATATACTGATAATAGCCATAATAAAAATATTTTTGGATGATAGTTTAGGGAGAAACTATGAGAACGATAGCTGTGGTCAACCAAAAAGGCGGTTGTGGAAAATCGACGGTTTCAATCAATCTTGCCAGTTGTCTTGCCAGTCGCGGGCTTCGTACTTTACTTATAGATATGGATCCGCAATCGCATTGTGCGGTGGGTCTTGCTGTTCCTGAGGAACAGATCGAACTGAGTATATACGATGTTCTGGTAAGTAACAGCCGTGGTGAGCCATTGCGGATATCTGAAATACTGTGGAAGATCACAGAAAATTTTGAGCTGGCTCCTGCGAGTATTGACCTTGCGGCGTTCGATCAGCAGATGTCAGGTATAGCAGACCGTGAGAACAGCCTTAAAACGGCACTTGCCGAGGTTGAGCGTGAGTATGACTATGTTGTTATTGACTGCGCACCTTCTGTAGGTCTTCTAACTTTCAACGCGATACGGGCAGCGACCGATGTGATAGTTCCAGTAGAGACCGGTTATTTTTCTCTGCACGGTCTTAGCAAGCAGTTGGCGACTCTTAGTGTTCTTTGCAATCAGTGTTCTCAGGAGATCAATGTTATGGTCCTTGCGAGCATGTATGATATACGGACGAAGATGGGCCGTGAGATACTGTGTGAACTTCGTAAGCACTTCTCCGATAAGATGTTCACTACGATCATAAACTTCAATACCAAACTTAAAGAAGCTGCAAGTCTTGGTCAGCCGATCAGTGAATACGATCCGTCGAGTAAGGGTCACAAGGATTTTCTATCGCTTGCTGAGGAGTTGATCGGCACCGATACTCATATTCACGCTGAGCAGGTAAGCCTTTTGCAGGATAAGCTTGAGGCAATAAGTGTCAGTGCAGAGGAGCTTCTTGCGACGATCGAGTCGACAGATAATATTGAGGAAAGAGTCGCTCAGACAATCGATGAGAAGCTTGCTGATTTCTATGGCATCCGTCAGGTTGACGGTGCGATTGAGTTTGTCACATTATATCCTCGTGCTGAATCAGTCAAGATCGCCGGTGATTTCAATAACTGGCAGCCTGTTGAAACTGAGATGGAAAAATCGGTAGATGGTAAGTGGCAGGTCAAGTTGCCGCTTGCGGCTGGCCGTTACAGATACCGGCTGGTTGTTGATGGTCAGTGGCAGCATGATCCATATAATGAGAATACAGAAATGAATCCATTTGGCGAGTATAATTCTGTTCTTGAAGTCAGTTGATAATCACAATATATGTATGAATGAAAAACGCACAGCTGTTAGAGGCTGTGCGTTTTTTTTATATGGGCATGTCTGGTCTACTGGAGTTTTGAGTCTTTATCTATTACCATTTGAGTCTGTGCCTCTCTGAACTGTGTCAGTTTTTCTGAAAGATCCTGGTCGGAGAGGCTTAGTATCTGGACGGTGAAGATAGCGGCATTTTTTGCGCCTGCTTTTCCAATGGCCATTGATGCAACCGGTACTCCCGGTGGCATTTGTACGGTGCTCAACAGGGCATCAAGACCGCAGGGGCCTGATGACGCCTGAAGTGGGACTCCGATGATGGGCAGTTGTGTTCTGCCAGCCAAGGCTCCGGCGAGGTGTGCGGCCATACCAGCGGCGGCAATGATGACCTTTATGCCGTTTTTCAGTGCGTTATCGGCGAAATCGGCAGCGATGTCAGGTGTTCTGTGGGCCGAGATAATGCGGACGACAGGGGATATCCCGAAGTCTTTAAGCTGGTCAATACAGCTTTGCATGACGGGGAGGTCACTATCCGAACCCATTACTATAGCTACTGTAGAAGTTTTTTTGGTTGACATTGTTATTTCCTTTGTAAGAGTTATAATATGTACACTGCTGACTCTGTCTAACTTAAGAGCGAGTATAATAACATTAACGGCGATATATTGCAAGAGGGAGTGTAATATGGCGATTAGAAAGGCTGCGGTAGCCGGTCAATTTTATGCGGGCACTACAGAAAGCTGTATCGATGAGATCAGGGAGTGTATTGCGGAGTATCCGGCTGATATTGTCACTGATGAGCGGATAGTGGGGGCAATAGTGCCTCATGCAGGGTGGGTTTTCAGCGGTGGTTTGGCTGGTGCGGTTTTTTCCGCGATCAGGGAGTCAAATGGTGCAGTCGATACTTTCGTGATATTTGGGGCGGCACATAGGTTTTTTGGTCATGGTGCGGCAGTTTATGATAATGGTGCGTGGATGACTCCGCTTGGCGAGATCGGTATCGATGAGGAACTGGCCGGGCAAATAGCTGAGATCGGGGGTGTCGAAAGAGATATTGGCGCACATGCGGGAGAACACAGCATTGAGGTGCAGGTTCCGTTCGTACAGTATCTGTTTGCCGGTGCGAAGATCGTGCCGGTGCTTATGCCAGCCGGGAAACATGCAGTCGATATCGGCAAGGCGGTTGGCAAGATCATTGCTCGTGTAACGGACAAGAGTGTAGTATGTATCGCATCGACAGACCTTACTCATTATGGACCACGATATGGATTTGTTCCAGCCGGGACGGGTAGCGAAGGTATTAAATGGGCCAGAGAAGTTAATGATATGGAGTTTATTGATCTTGCGATCAGGATGGAGGCCGACAAATTATTGGTCAGCGCTGAGAAAAACTGCAATGCATGCGGGGCCGGTGCGTGCGCTTCGGTAGTTGCTGCTGCCGCGGTGTCCGGGAAAGAGAAAGGTGTGTTGGTGGGGCATACCACAAGTGAGGAGGTTATGGTGCAAAAGTTTCATCAGACGAGTGAGGAGAGTGTCGGTTATGCAGGAATAATATTCTAAAATACGATTCCGGCGAATGCTTTTGAGGAGGAGTTGAGTATAGGGTTTTTGAGTTGGGAACTCGGCGGTCCTCTTTCCTGAATCACATAGCGCGGTTTTTGAGACCTTAAAAGTAAGTTGTGGTTAACCCTCGGCATCATGTTTTCCCAATAAATTATTATTACCGCTTAAACTATAAGAAACAATATAGTGGAAGGCAAACGGGATCGGCAAAAAAAAGCGATTATCAGGATTGAAAAGTTAGATTTTTTGTTAAAGAGGATTTAAGTTTGTGGGATTTTTTGGCAATCGCACCGCGGCCGCGGGTGAGGCCGACGAGCTTTTGGGATGGCCCATTCTCGTCGGGACAGCTACTATCTGTGTGTAGGAAGTTGATTTTTGGGGCCGTGTCGTTTAGTTAAAGTGTCACGAGTTTTTCCATAAAAAGCCTTTTCCATGTAATTATAGACTTTTTTATTTGGCTGGGTACATGAATTCGGGCATTCTTCTTGGTTTTCCTTCTGTATCGACACAGGCTAAAATAGTGGTTCCTTCCACCAGGAGCAGGCCTGATGATGGCCTAATGAGTTGATATGTGTGTTCTACTCTAGCGGTTGTGTTCTTTGTAAGTGATGTTGTCAGGTGCAGTTGTTCATCGTAAAATGCAGGTCTGCGGTACTTTACGGTAAGATCGGCGACGACGAAGAATGTTCCGGCTTTTTCGAGTTGGCTGTAGGCGAGTCCATTTATACGTAAAAGTTCTGTTCTGCCCATTTCGAACCATACGGGGTATACGGTGTGGTGGATGACACCTGCCTGGTCGGTTTCTGAATATCTTGGCAAAATTGTGATCGTATGGGATTTTATAGCTGTTTTATCAGGAAATTGCATATTTTCCGGCTCCGGTGATAGTTATTAAGAATTTGAAGGCTCTAATTGGACGAAAGGTAATCAAAAATGAGTATGTTTTCAAGGAAAAAAGGTCTTCCAGCGGCTGCATGAAAGTGAAAAAATGGGGAAAAGATTAGAATTGGTGAAAATTAATAAAATAGAAACTATCTTTTGGTGGGATAGCAGGTAGATTCGTGTTATATTGGTTGTTCATGTTTTTGTTTAATACGTACCTGCAATTGCCAAACAGCGGCTTGCAGGGGAGAAATGACCATTTTATGGAAAGGATCAAAATGAGGTTTTTAGTATTAGTTCTTTCAGTTTCAATTATGTTTTCAGCAAGCAATGTTCTGGCTGAGAGCAAGAGTGCTGACAGTAAGTCGGCGGTCTGTGATGCAACTAAAGGGTGTGCTGTGGGCGGCGCAACCGCATGTTCGGCGGCGCAGAAGGCTAAGTGCGAAGCAGAAGGTAAATCATGTGATGGTTGTGCAAAGGCTTCCGATGCGAAGTCTTGTGGGACCGCATGTTCAGCAGAGCAGAAAGCTAATTGCGAAGCTGAAGGTAAGTCTTGTGATGGGTGTGAGAAATCTAAGATCGCGCTGACTGAAGCTCCTGAGGCACCAGCAAAAGAAACTGCACCAGCAGCCGATGTTTTGTGGCTGACAATTAACGGCCAGAAGGTTATGCAAAGTCAGATCGATGCAGATCTTGCAGCGCAGTTCGAAAATATGAAGAAGAACGGCCAGGTGGTTGATGATAAATCAAAGAATATGTACAGGGCACAGGCAGCAGAAAAGAAGGTTACAGAAGTTCTGATCGAGCAGAAGATCAAGGCAAAGAAGATCAAAGTGGCAGATGCAGACGTCAAAGCCAAGCTTGAAGAACTGGCAAAGGATAATAAAGTTTCTGTCGAAGAGCTCCTTGTTATGGCGAAGGAGAAGGGCGGGCTGGATGAAAAGGAATTGAAACGTCGTATAACGATGGGTGTTTCTTTCGAGCGTTTGATGGAGATGGAGATCAAGGAAAATGGCGAGAAGGTCAGCGTCAGTGAAGAAGAAGCCAAGAAGTATTTCGATGAGAATCCTTCATATTTCAGTAAGCCAGCCCTAGTCAAGACAAGTCATATTCTTGCTGGCGGGCGCGGAATTACCGAGGAAGAAAAGGTTGCTGCAAAGGTTAAGATCGCTGATGTCAAAAAGAAGCTTGATGCCGGCGGCAATTTTGAAGAGCTGGCTAAAGAGCTTTCCGACTGTCCTTCAAAGGACAAAGGCGGGGATCTTGAAGTTTATATCGATAAGGATGGCAATATTGACGGTCGTCCTGGTATGGACAAGCAGTTCAGCAAAGCGGCACACGAGCTTGAGGTTGGTCAGGTAAGCGATGTCGTTGAGACTCCGTTTGGGTACCACATTATCAAGGTTACCGACAGGAAGGAAGCGGAAGTAAAGACATTTGACGAAGTCAAGAAGGATCTTATAGAAGGGCTTGAGGGCAAGAACAAACAGGAATTTTCCAAGAAGTATATCGAAGAGTTGACAAAAAACGCAACTGTTGAATGGTCCGAAGCGGCAGAGGCAGCAAAAAAGGCCATGGCTGAGGAACAGCAGAAGCAGCAGCAGATGATGATCCAGAGAATGATGCAGCAACAGATGCAGCAGCAAGGTGGACAATCATCAGAACCTAAAAAGGAAGCTGCCCCTACGAAGTAAATTGTCCGATCAGGCAATAATTGAATAAACAGCCGTCGCGGAATGTGTTTTCTGCGGCGGTTTTTTTTATGCGCATGAGGCCTGGTAAGTGGACGCGGGGCGTCCAGATAGCATCAATTGCGCTTGACCTATCTTGCTATCGGCGGAAAAAATAAAAAAATTTATGTGCTTATTTTGCAGAGTCTTATGAATTTTGGGAAAAGATTTTGAGGGGTATTTTCGCATCAAACACGCAAGAACGTGCCTAAGTGTAGGGAGCTGATAAGTTGTTGACAGCTTTCGTGAAACTGATGAATTGAGTTTCGTTTAGGATATAGCTATGGGATTTGACTTTAGAATGTTTGGTGACAGTGATCTGAGTGAAGAATTTGTTTCGTGGCTAGTTGATGAGCAGTGGGTTGATTCGGCGATACATTTCGGCAGACTCTGGGCATATTATCACAACCAGATGCACGAGCTAAGTTCAGTCGGTCAGGCGGGCAGAAAGCATAACGAATCCAGCAGAAATTATGTGCAGGGTCAAGAGTACGGATTGCCCGGGCGTATAACAGGTTTGAGCTTTGGCGGAGCGGGAGGGCTTTTTGCAGCACGTCCTTTAGGTGATATCGAGCGCAAGGAGGTTGTTGTCGAGAACGATATTACGTGGCGAATTAACGCTATGGTCGATTTTCTTTTTGGCAGAGATGTTGCGTTAATATCCAAGGCACCGGATGCAACGAGGCGCAGAGAAATAGAAGCAATCCTGCAAGCTGTGATCGATGCAAACGGCGGCGTTGGATTTTTTCAGGATATGGCAGTGCTCGGGAGTGTTTACGGTTTTGTCGATTGTGTAGTCAGGTGCGGCAGTGAGGTTCTCGCAAAATACGGCAGCAGTAAACAGGCAGGTGGAAACGCCGGTCACACTTCATTTTCTTCCAATAAATCTTCATTTGATTCAATTCTTGAAACGGCCTCGGATGTCGGCCTAGAACTGATCGAAGCTCCCAGGGCACTGCCTGTTCTTGATGAAGATGATTATCGCAGGATACGATATTATGTTCAGAATTTTCACCAGCAGAAAAATAGAATGGATCACAGCGGAGGTGTGCTGGCTAAACTTTCAAGCGGCAAGAGCAGTCACTCCAAGCGTGAAGTTGTTATGGTGACGGAAATTATCTCACCGTATAAGTGGCAGCGATATGAGAATAAAAAGCTGGTCAGCGAAGGTGTTAATCCGCTTGGTTTGGTTCCAGTGGTTCATATTCAAAACGTCGCCCAGCCGTATTACTATGAGGGGATAAGCGATGTCGAGCAGTTGGTCGGCTTGCAGGATGAGCTTAATACGAGGTTAAGCGATCGGGCTAACAGAATAACATTTCAGGCATTTAAGATGTATCTTGCCAAGGGTATCGACGGGATTGACGATAAGCCGATCGCTCCGGGTCGGATGTGGTGTACGGATAATGTCGAGGCGAGCATAGATCAGTTTGGCGGTGACGGCAATTCTCCGAGTGAGAATATGCATATATCCGAAATTCGTGAGGCGATGGATAAGATAAGCGGCGTGACGCCCGTGGTTGCCGGTGTTCTGAAGAACAAGATCGGCAATCTTACAAGCGGTGTTGCGTTGAAGATGACGTTTATGGGTATGCTTTCAAAAACATCCCGCAAGCAGTTTACATACGGTCGTGGTCTGAGGCAGATTGCACGAATGGTGCTTGGTGCTCTTGATGTTTGCGGTGTTTATCCGACAAGACCTGATGAGCGTGATATTGACGTTGTATTTGCCAATCCGCTGCCCGAGGACACTTTGGAGAAGCTGCAGCAGGCTCAGATAAAAAAGGAGTTGGGTGTTAGCGAAGACGATATTCTCAAGGAGATCGGTTACTAACGTGTAACAGCAAATATATTGATCATACATTTATTGTAGAGAGGTAGAATCGATGAGCGAAGTTGATGTCACAAAGAATGAGGCATTTGAAGATGAATTTACCGGTAGTGATAAACTTGTCCCTGTAGGCGAGGCGATCAGGTATCGCAAGAGGGCGCAGCTTGCTGAAAACCAGTTAAGCGAACTGACAGAGAAGTTGGCTACAGTGACAGGTGAGAAGGAAGGGCTTAAGGATAAGCTCGGCGCGATTGAGCTTGATCAAAAGCTTTCAGGTAAACTTGTATCGGCAGGTGTTAATGATCTTGAAGCGGGTTTGCTGATAGCCAAGAAACGGCTTGAGGATGACGGCAGCAGTGATGTCGACAGTGTTGTCGAACATCTGCGGAAAGAGAAAGAGTATCTTTTTGCGGGCGGTGAACGGCTTAAGTTGGCTGGTATGACATCTGGCGTCAAGGAAAAGGCATCCAGCGGGCGTACGGTTCTCGAAAGGGCTGGCAGGGCGGCTGCCGGCAGCGGCAGCAGAAGAGATGTGCAGGAGTATCTGCGAGTACGGCGACAGTATATTTAGCCGACCAATAAAACTAAAATTATACAGATGCTGTGCGTACGGTTTTAAGTTTTGTGAATGGCCGACGTTATCAGCAATATTTTGAAGGAGAAAATTTATGGCATTTACAGGAAAAGCAACATATTCGGCAGGGGCGCTTTTGCCGGAGATAGCAGAAGATGTATCGGATGTGATCGGGATCGTATCGCCCTACGAGACACCTCTTTTAGACGCACTTGGTGATCCGCTTAGGGCGGCGACGAGCACGCATCATGAATGGCTCGAAGACGAATTGCTTGCGAATAAGGACGCTGTCAGTGACGCAAGTATTTCAAGTCCAAGCACGGAAACGACTTTTGATGTTGAGAACGGCAACAGGTTCAGAGCAGGCGATCAGGTACAGGTTGAAGGTGCTATGGAACTGATGTTCGTTGTTTCCGTGAGCGGTGATGCAGTGACAGTTATTCGAGGATATGGTTCTACGACGCCAGAGGCACTGGCTGACGGTTCGATCCTCAATATTCTTGGCAATGCGGCACTTGAGGGTTCTGACAGGCCGACTGCCAGGTTTACGAACCGAATTCGTAAAGGTAACTATACCCAGATATTAACGTCTGCTGTTGAGGTAAGCGGTACTGATCTGGCAGCAAGTCAGCTCGGACTCAGCGATGAGATGGACTATCAAAAGCAGGAACGGCTGCGTGAGATGATACGTGATCTGGAAAATACGGTGATCAATGGCGCGGGTCCTATTAGTGACCATCAGGGAAGTGATTCAGTACGCCGGACGATGAGCGGTATTGTTCAGAGTCTGTCGGCAAATACTTTTGAAGTCGGTGACAGCGAATTTCCTTCAGGCGACGATCTTGACGAGACGAAGATCAATTATGTTCTTCGGAGGATATGGGAGAACAGTAACGGCAATGTCGATCTTATCGTTGTCGGCGGTTATCAGAAACGTAAGCTCAATTCGATGATGACCGCTCTTCGAGGTTACAGCCCGAGGGATACAGTATACAGCGATCTTGTCAGTATTTATGAGAGCGATTTTGGTGTTTGTAAGATAATCGCGACTCGGTGGATGCCTCAGGATACGGTTTTGATGCTGGATTCATCGAGAGTGAATGTTTTGCCTCTAGCTGGTCGCAGTTTTCACTTTAAGCCGTTGTCGAGCAGCGGTGACTATGAGTGCGGCGAACTGATCGGTGAGTACACACTGGAATTGAAAAACGACGCTGCTCACGGTTTGATCAGAGGCTTGACAACCGCCTAAGCTTTTCTGCGAAAACTTATTGGCGATTATATAAAACTTTTCATTACTTCCTCCTTAAAAAGGTTTTGCACGAGAGATCGTGCAAACCATAGCCGCAAGACACGGTTGTTTTGCTGCTATGGTTGATACGATCATATTAATTTATACAGGTGTTGAAATGATTACATTTTCAAAAGACGTTGAAATATTGAAGTTTGAACCGGTTCTGTTCGGCGATCTCTATTTTTCCTGGCAGGTACTCAGCGGAGGAGTTGACGGGCAGCTTAGCGGTACAAGTTTCAGTGCGGCGGGAGCCGATTTTGTTTCCAGCGGAGTCGAGGCTGGCGGCGTTATCTATCTTAAGGCCGCTGACGGGAGTTTGAACGGTGCTTATGAGATAGTCTCTGTCGAATCGGCGAGCAGTCTGACGGTTTCAGTTGTGCGTGCGGAGGCGACCGGCGATGCACTTAGTGTCGGCAGCGGCAGTGATATTGAATATCGGATAAGCACATTCGCTCCCCAGGCAAACAGTGTGTTAATAGAACTGTGCAAATATTTCGGCATCGAGACTGTCGATGGTGATGATGCTTACAGTCTTGAGGATATTTCCAATTTGAATGATATGAAGCTTGCTTCGACTTACGCGGTGATAGCAGGTGTTTACGCGACGCTTGCTGACGGCGGCGAGGAGTCAGGTTTCTGGAAGAAGAGTCTGTATTATCAAAAGCTGTTCGAACAGGCTCGCAGCAGGTGCAGGATCAAACTGACAGCAATGGGCAGCGATCATGTTGAGGAAGTACGTCATGGCAGCTCAATGCGATTGACGCGGGAATAGGTGAGTTGACAAGAAGATTATATTAAGCTGACAGGAGTCGATCAATATGAATGCTCGATTGGATAGTACGTTAGAGTTCGAAGAGAGCCAGTTACAGATCAATAGCTGGCAGCGCGGTTCAGTTGATCGATCAGTTGCGGGGCTGGACGGTGTGGTTAGTGTGGATCTGGGCAGACGCAGCAGAATGATAGTTCAAAAGGGAATTGTCCGGGCCGACAACGATGAGCAACTGACAGAGAAAATAGAGAGCTTTGCTTTGTTGGTTGACGGAGACGAACACACTCTAACACGAGGAAGGAGCCATGTGATGACAGGTCTTCGTGTGAGCAGTTTTTCGGTAGATAAGGTCAATCGAGGCGGTTCAGGTGTTTGGTGCGAGTTTGAAATTAGATATGTTCAGATGCGGGTTCAGTGATGGCTATTTTAAGCAGTGGAATAAAAGATGTGAAAGCTATTGCGGTGCCTGCGGGTATCGGACGAGACGGGCGTTGTTTCGATGAGCCTTTGAACATTCTGGTCAGTTGGAAATCTTCTAACACGGATAAGCTTCATCAGGTGTATGTAAACGGCAGGTTTGCCGGGGTAACTGACGATGTTAAGCAGCGTCGTATCAGGATATATGTACCGACTTGCTGGGAGGGTTCATCACGGATCGCAGTTTATGCGGTCGATCCTGAATTACAGTATGAAGACCATAGAGATCAGTTAGACGAACAGTCAACAAGTGGACGTGTGGTTCTGCGTTGGGCACGGACACAGAGTATGCCGTTGGGCGGTCGATATGAAGTGTATTCGAATAACGGAAACGGTGAGATAGATCATAGTAAGGTATTGGTTGGCGGAAAAGGGATGTTGTGGTTGTGCGGGCAGAACAAAAGCGGGTTTTGTCTGAGCAGGTTCGGGTTAAGCGATTTTGGATATGACGGTTCGGCGTGTCCTGGCTTCGGGAGAGGTGAATTCGGTGCTGGTGAGTTTGGATTTGATGCCGATGTGATCGAATGGGTAAGCGACGAGCTTGAAAGCGGGAGATATAAATTCGCAATTAGAATTCCTGATCGATACGGTATGGAACAATTTTCTGCTGAAAGTGATGAGATCGCAGTTATCAGGAGAGCAAAAGGAGTTGACGGTCTTGGTGTTGACTCCTGCAAAGAAGACGGGATTCTGAAATTGAAAATTGGGTAAACATTAATAAAGAAACAGGTAAGTATAAGCTGGGAGACTAGAGATGGCGGAAGCATATCCTTCGGACAATGAATTATTGAACCTAATCGTTGATGCTGATACAGGTGTGGAGTATATTCCAACGGGGACGGCACCGTATTACCTTCATTTTCGTAAGCTGCTTTATCGGCTGCTTTTGGCAACGAAGCGAGCCAACGACCTGAGAGTGTTTGAGGAAGACGGACTCGATATTGGAGTGCGGAGCGGTAAGTACTGGATCGGCACAAGTCTTGTAAGTTACGCGGGTTCTTCCGGTAATACTCTTGCGGACAATAAGGCGAACATCTTTATTTATCTCGACGCTGACGGCAATCTTGTTACGGATGAATACACCGCATTTCCTGATATGTCAGTTGTCAGTCATGTCAGGCTGGCAGTAGCCACGACGTCGGCAGGGAGTGTTACTTCCATAACTGACGGACGTGATCATCACAGTATCGCAATGCCTCAGGCGGGCGGTACGGTCAGGATCGAAGCTCATACGGCAAACGATCAACTGACGGAAAATGAAACCGGCAGTGTTCATACTAATCTTGGCGCGACGGGCGTGGTGATTCTGACTTTGCCGGCAGGTGCCTCAGCAGGAACCAAATTTACATTTGCTGTTCAGGCGGTTCAGGAATTTCGAATCGATCCAGGATCGGCTGCGATAAGGGATGACAGCGGGGCAACGGCGGATAAGTATAAGTGGGCCAACGCTGTCGGTGAGTCTATAGTTGTCGTTGCAGATAATAACGGGGATTGGGTAACAGTATCTAAGCGCGGCATTTGGGTTGAAGAAGCTTAATCAGGTCAGACCTGAACCGAAAAGGCGAACATAAGCCTATGTTCAGGCGACTATACTTTATAACCATTTTGCGCACAATTTTAATTGTAAGAGACTAATTATTTGGAGGATTGAGCAGATGGCTTACAAGACGCCAACTGAGGCAACAGTACATTTAGTCCATAGCACCGGCAATGCCAATGCTGGCGGCGGATTTACATTTTCCAGTCGTTCGTCCTTTGTTGACGGCGATGGTAAAATTGACTTTACGAAGTTCATGACCGGTACGGGTCAGCCTATAGCAACATGTTCAGGGTATCCTTTAACCGCTGATGGCGGCGGGATAACTGCAAAAATCACCGGCATACCCGGAGGCGGAGAATTTTCTGACGTTATAGTTGGTACATTGGTTTATTGTGAATTTACAGGGACAGCACCTCCGGACGATGGAGTCTATGTCGTGTCTTCAGTTGACGTTGATGGAAGTAATTTCTGGATAGATGTCGATTCATCCGGCTTTAATGGCAACGAAAGCGTTGATGCCTATATTGGTGGTGCATTTCCATCAATAAGTTCAGCATTAGCAAGTGATTCTACTGTTTGCTATTCTTCAACGAGTGGTTATTACGACAGGACAATACTATCAAGTAAAAGTGAGACGCCAGGTTCATCGTTGACGTTTGCTACAGGCGGAAAGAAGGACGCATCAGTCTATCGTTCACTCGTACATTTTAATACAGACTGCTTTATCATTGATGGTGTGATCATTTCAGATGAAGACGCTGGACAGAGTAAGCATATAATGACAACCGATGGGGCTGCGTATGGTGCTATGGCGATGTTTAGGAACGACCAATTCAGTGTTGCTGTTAATGGCGATTACTATGGTCGGATAGATGCTGATGGCGGGTCTATTGATGTAATAACATTAAGTCAGGATTGTGTGCAATTACGAAACTGGAAAATACATAATACAAATAAATCGTCTGAAAATAATTGTTTGCATTCAACGGTTACTACTAATAATCACGCTTTTATTAATTGCTGGTTTGATAGTTCCTATGATTACATATCCGGTACGATACAAGTCTATGACTTAAAAGGATGTTACCTTGGAACTGACATGGGGAGTAATTCCGCAAGTATTGGGTCCACATCTAATGGCAGTTTTTCGGATTGTGTATTTAATGGTGATGGAAGATACTATAGTCTGTATTTTCTAAATTATTGCTCTGTTGCCAGGTGTTTATTCTATGGAGGCACTTACGGGACACTATTTGTCAAGACCAAGCATTTTGAGAACAATATATTCTTTGATCAGACAACTGTCTGCTTAAGAGCGGCATCAAGCTCGTATTGGGGTGTGTTCAGGAACAACATACTTTCGCCTTTATCCGCGAATGATTATGGGATCAAAACTGATGCACTAGGGGGATGTATCTCCCCAGCTACGGGGAACAATATCATGTACAGTGTGTCTGCTGATTCTGTTTTAGATGTTCCAATGTACAACAATTTCACAGGCTCCGATCATGAGTTATTCTTTCCCGGCACAATCCATGAAGACCCCAAGTTTGTAAATCCCGCAACCGGTGACTTCAGGCTACAAAGCAGCAGCCCCGCACTAAGAGCAGGATTTAAAGATTTCTTTGGAGAGCCCACAACTATAGGCGTAATGAACGAGTCGTCCGAATCTGTCGCTGTACGGGCCAGAATGTCCAATTTTGGCAGGCTATCAATTTTCAAATAGGAGATAATTATGGCAAATACCGCAATTACAATTCCATTTTATATTGCTTCGGGCGGGTCGCCGCTTATTGGAGCTTCCGGTGAGATGAACTTTGAAAGCCTGCTTACCCTGTCAGGGGCCGACAAGACAGGGACCGCTCCGGCGATCAGTGAGATAGGCGGAGGATGGTATAAGTTCAGTGTCGCGTACGGCTCGGCTCCGTTTGATGCCGGGGATATTGTCGGATCGATCGATGCGGACAAAAACGGTGTTAACGGACTAAGCGATGTTGAGAGGTATATACCGGTGGAAGTCAGGCTGGACTTTTATGCTCTTTCCAGATTGGTAAATAAGATGAGCCAGGATAAGCTGACGGGTGAGATGCTTATCAAGGACGATGCCGGGAATACTATCTTGTCTCTTGGAATAACCGACGGGACCACTACTCTTGATAGAGAGCCGGGAGCAGTGAACTAATGGATTTGAAATTCTTTGACGGGATATTTGAGGGCGAATCGCCGACAGGTGTAAAACTCTGCATGGGAGTAACCGGTGGAGATTTCTGGGCCAGAATCGGCGGATGCAGAAATCTGTATTGTCAGCAGGATGAAATATCATCCGATCCTGATAACATTATTGCTGTAGTCGATAACAATTGCGGTTCAGTAAGTGTCGGTAAGCCTGTCGGCATTACTGCAGGAGATGAATATTATTATATGATCCGCTGCGTCAACGGATGCGGTGATGAAGCAGATGATCTGCACGGCGCCGTCAGGGTTGTGTTTGACTTGAACGGTGAACCAGCCGCTTCTTCTGGCAGTGCGCTATTCGGTGCGGAGATCGATAGAATTGAAGGGCAGCGAGTGCGGCTAAAGTGGCTGTATTGTCCGGTATCTCAGGATCAGGAGTGTGTTACTTTCAGTCTATACTCAGATGGCGGTACGGGCGAGATAGATTTTTCCGGAGCTGCAGGGCAGGTGAATTATCGCGGCTGCGGTGTTTATGTATATGACAGCGAAATATTAAACGACGGCAAGTACCTGTTTTGTATTTCCACACATTTGAACAGCGGTATTGAGAAAATAATGTCTGATATTCTGGTTGTCGATGTTGAGCCTTCACCTGTTTCAGGTTTACTGACATTGAGTGCGAAACAGGTATAATACTGTTATGTTATGATCGAGAGATGAGCATGTCAAATACAATTGATCTTCAACCCTGGCCTGAGCAGAGTAATATGGTGCCAGCCATTAATCCTGTGGTATATGTGGATGGCTGCCTGTGCCAGTACCTGGTCGTTAATGAAATAACACTGGCGGGGAACCCTGATTTCAGCAAGGCAAAGCTCAGTTATAACGAGGCGCTCGTGCAGGGCAGTGATGAAGATGAAGTCCTTGAAGCTTTAGCAGTCGGCAGGCGGATCAGCATTTGTCAAGTATATGACAAGGGCATCGGTGAGGGAATCAGTGGACTTGCGGGACTGTTTGAAGGAAGCATTGAGCAGATTGAAAGGCGGGTGGACGGTCAAGGCTATTCTGTAGAAGTGACAGCATTCGACTTTTCAGCAATGCTTGATCGAATAGCGGTCCATGGGCAAAGGGTATTTGTCAGTTCAAATAAAACTCTTTTTCTAAGTGGTTTTGAGTCAGTTTTTAATCCCGATGGAGTCGGCAACTGTTGCCGTGAAATGATCACTCGTGACGGGAAGAGCTATCGAGTATTTTCGCAGCCGGGTGACGCCGGAAAGACTTGGAGTCTTGCGGAGATCGTTCTGTATTTGTTCAGCGAGTATCTGCCGTTTGGCATGATCGAGATTTCGTCGCTTGAGCAGCTTGAGGCAATAATGGGCCATCGTATTGCTGATGAGCTGGATATTGAGGGAGATCCCATGCTCGAAGCATTGGGGAAAATATGCAAGCAAAGTCAGGTACAATTTAGATTTGTATCTCGTTACGGTAATGAAGGAGCTTGTGCGGGTGTTGTATTCTATAGGCCTGGTCAGGGGCGAAAAGTTGAATTGAATATTCAGCGAAGAGGGCAGGGACTGAATGTGTCCAGGACGAATATTTACAAATTCATAAGCAAGAGTTGTTGGCCTGTTACGAATCGCTATGTGGTTAAAGGGGCAAACAAAGTTTTTGAGGCAACGTTCGAACTGGTCAAAGCATGGAATCCTGAATTTGAGGGTGGTTCATCGCAGGATTATTCAACAGCAAGCAGCAGTTTTGGTTTGGTCAAAGATGTTTATCGCAAGTGGTGCCTGAACGAGGCTGGGGATTATACGCCGTTGCCATATGGCCAGGGGGAGCCATTTGATTTTACACGAGTGTTCGAGACGAGCGAATTCCTGAGCAGACGCAGAAGATTCTACGGGGCGATTAGCTATGACTCGGACGGGCAGTCAATCGGATACTATCTCGAAGTGTCATACAATGACGGACAGGACTGGGAGCAATACAGTGGGCAGTTCCAGGTACTAAAAAATCAATGCGGCATCTGGCTGAGTACCGGTGAGTTTGAAACTTCGATTTGGGATGCTTTACAGGCTGACGATTTCAGGGTAAGGATCACCGCTTCGGTAGAAAGTGACGAAAGACTTACCTGTGAATATACAGACGGACCGGTTAATTCGACTGTGGAAGTCCAGGAGCATATCCTGTCTAACGGAGCATTTGAATATCGCAAAGTTAGTTGTGACAGTATGTTTGCCGGCTCAGCTTACGAGGCTGATGAAGTTGATGATACTGCCTCTTTGATGGGATATATCAGGCAGCATTGTCATAATAATACAAGTGTTATTGAAGATGTTGCTGTCGAGACATCTTATGTCATGACGGGTTTTCAGCCTGGTGACAGGGTGGTTAGTTCGCCGGAAAGCATGGCATTGCTTAACGCTGGTCATGACGGACGAAGCAGACTTTGGATAGAAAAAGTATGTATTGATTTCGACAAACAATCAACGCAACTGGAGATGGTCAAAGGGAATGTGCTGAAATGACATGAGAAGTGTTTATAGGAAGCGAGGTAATTATGGGTGAGCAAAACCAGAAAGGATGGACCATCAACCGGCAGATCAATGTATCCGTGCTGGTTCAGTTAGTCTGTCTGGCAACTTTGATAGTCGGCAGCTGGATGAATCTCCAGAGACAACTGGATATGCTGCAGCGTGATGTATCGATGCTTGTTCAGGCCAACGAGAAGTTTCAGGACAAGCTTGAGACAAATTCAAACAAGACTATAGCTTTTGAGTATCGTATCAAATCACTTGAAAATTCAATGAAGGAGAGCCAAGATGAGAAACGGGATCGTTATAATAATTAGCATTTTTGTTATTTCAGGCTGTGACAGTTTGCGTTTTGCGCCTGGCGAAGAAATGAAGCAGAACGCGTGGCTTCATGAGCGGTCTACTGATCTGACTGTGAAAATTGCCGATGATGAAAATGTCTCACCACAGTTACAGGCCCTGGCCGAACTTAATGCGGTTCAGAGCAAAGCGTTCGTGTTGGATTATGGATTGCCGAAGGAGTTGCCTGATGCTGAAAATATCGAAGAAATTTTATCAGAAGAAAATAGTCAAATAGTGCAAACATCGGTATCGATGTCCGCATTGCGACCGGATGCGTGGGAATTTGCAGACGGTGCGATCGATCTTGGTATAGGCGTTGCCGGATTGCTGGGAGGAGTATGGGGAATAAGGATAGCCTCTGTGCTTCGTGGCGCAAGACAGAAGTCGCAGGCTCTAAAAGAAGTCATTCAGGGCAATGAACTTTTCATGCGTCAACACAGTCAATCCGCTGAATCGTTTAAAACAGCCCAAAGGAATCAATCGCCCCAAACACGAAC
>DAOWHR010000090.1 GCA_030641315.1 Anaerohalosphaeraceae bacterium
ATTTTCAACCGCCCGCCAGGTGGTACAATTTTGCTCCGCCGTTTATAGGGTTGCCTAGATTGCCTATTTTGACCACGATTTTAACGACTGGGTAAGACTCAAACAGCATTACTCACCGCGAAGAACACGAAGGCCACGAAGAAAAATGGGAGGGAATCGCCTTTGGCGATATTAGGGACTTTCTTTTGCCACAGAGGGCACAGAGGACTCAGAGATTTATTAGATTTAAGAGATGCTTAATTGCGGAATGCACTGAATTACACGGAAGAAAAAAGATAAAACGAACCACGAATTAAGGAAAAAAGATTATCCGCAGATTACGCAGATTTACGCAGATTATTTTTTATTACCATAAGTTAATGAAGAAACGAGATTCAGTTTTTGTTGTTTATGGATTTGATTGTTGTGTATTGGTTTGGGCTGAGTATTTAAATTGGTTCATGGCACCTTCAATTATTCCTCCTTTAATTATTCCCTGTTTGAGAAAGAATAGATTCAGATGGAAAACCTTTGCAATCTTCATGTTATGGCTTATGATTATTGGTGTATGGGTAGCAGTAAGTTGACCTCTAATATAAAAGACCGGGAGACAAACAATCGCTTTAACAGTAGAAACCGATCTATTTGTAAATTCATTGGAAAAGGTGGGGTTTAAAATTTATTGAGAGATGAAACTAACTTAGAAACGATGCTTGCTGTGAGAAACGACACATTGAGGAATTTTAATGCATAATATGACCGACATGAAACAGTCACTGAATAAAGCATTCAGAAAAATCAGGCCAACCAGAGATGAAATTGACCGACTTAAGATCGAGTTGGTTAAGATGATTGATAATGCTAACCTCAAAGAATCAGAAGAATATCACAAGGGGCTGGTTAAAGATTTTCTGAAAAGAAATGCTTTCGCCGATAACTTCATTAACACTAATGATAGAAGCGATCTCGTTATCCATATCGGAAGCAAGCCAACATCAAGTGTTGGTGTTATCATGGAAACAAAGCGGCCAGGTAATAATGCCGAAATGCCGACTGTCAAGAACCTCAATAAGAAGGGTATGCAGGAACTCCTTCTATACTATTTACGAGAAAGAGTGACAAAGAAGAATTTAGATATCAAACATCTAATCATAACTAACTTACACGAATGGTTTGTATTCAATGCACACGAATTTGGAAGATTTGCAGATGATACAAAACTTAAAAAACAATTCGATGATTTTGAAAACGGACGTCTGTCTTCAGATAAGACAGATTTTTTCTATAAAGAAATTGCTGGTCCTGCAATTGAAAAGGTACAAGACAAAATCAAATTCACTTATTTTGATATTCGAGATTACGAAAAATGTTATAGAAACCAAAGTGAAGCAGGTGATAAGAAACTAATCGAACTGCAAAAAGTGTTCTCTCCCACACATCTGTTGAAACTACCTTTTGCAAACGATAGCAATACATTAAGCAAGGACTTCTACAATGAATTATTGCACATAATTGGCCTAGAAGAATATAAGGAAAAAGGTAGCAAGTTAATTCGCCGAAAAATAAATGGAACAAGCAATGAGGACTCACTCATTGAAGCTGCGATAACCGAAATCACCTCGGTAGACATGCTTTCACAAATAGCCGATATCGGGCAATTCGGAAATAGTAAGGATGACCAACTTTACAATATCGCCTTGGAACTTGTGATAACATGGATAAACCGAATACTGTTCTTAAAGTTATTAGAATCTCAAATTGTTGGTTATCACGAAAACAACAGGGACTTTCGATTTCTAAACATAGAGAAAGTCCCTCAGTATGATGATTTAAACACGCTGTTCTTTAAGGTTTTAGCCAGAGAAACCAAAGAAAGAAGCAAAACTGTTAAGCGGAAATTCCCGGACGTGCCATATCTCAACAGTTCGTTATTCATGCCAACGGACCTTGAACGTCAAACAATTTATATCAGCAATCTGCCAGATGATACAAAGCTGCCATTGTATAAAAAGACAGTTGTCAAAAGTAATACTTCAAAAATGAACACCTTGGAGTATCTTTTTAAATTTTTAGACGCCTATGATTTTGCATCTGAGGGTATTGAAGATATAGCAGACGAAAACAAAGCATTAATAAACGCCTCAGTACTGGGATTAATATTCGAGAAAATAAACGGCTATAAAGAGGGATCATTTTTTACACCTGGATTTATTACCGAGTATATGTGCAGGGAGACAATTCGACGTTCAGTTATCCAGAAGTTCAAAGAACATACGAAGTTTGACGGAGATGACTTTGGCGACCTGATTAATTTCACTACTGGAACATATAAGCAAACTGAACTCAAGAAGTACAACGAAATTATTAACTCTTTAAAAATATGCGATCCTGCCGTCGGCAGCGGGCACTTTCTTGTTTCTGCGCTTAACGAAATAATCGCGACCAAAGCAGAACTTGGGATTCTCGTTGATGAAAGCACAAAGCCACTAAGTGATTGCCTGATCGAAGTTGAAAATGACGAGCTAATGATCCTTGATCGCGATGGGGAATTCTTTAAATATAACCCAAAGGATAGGGAAGCCCAGAGAGTTCAAAAAACTCTTTTTTATGAAAAGCAAACTATAATAGAAAATAGCCTCTTTGGTGTTGATATAAACCAAAATTCAGTAAAGATATGCCGTCTACGCTTATGGATTGAGCTACTAAAGAACACATTTTACAAAGAAGATGGTGAACTCGAAACACTTCCAAATATTGATATAAATATTAAGTGCGGAAACTCTCTTTTAAGCCGTTATCCACTCGATTCAGATTTAAAAGAAATCTTAAAGGAGAGCAAATTCTCAATCGAAGCTTACCGACTTGCTGTGAATACCTATCGCAATGCAGAGAACAACGAACAAAAACAGGCAATGACAAAGCTCATTGACAAAATCAAGAGTACATTTACAGAAGGAATCAATAAAAACCATCCGAAAAGAATTAAGCTCTCCAAGCTTAGAGGCAAGCTTTTCGATACCGTAAATCAAGGAGAGCTTTTTCAAACAGAAAGCAAAAAGAGTAGACAAATAAAGATCGATAAGCTAACTAAAGAAGCTACGAAATTAGAAGCAGAAATTGCTGAACTCGAAAACGGAGTTTTTTATAGAAGTGCGTTTGAGTGGCGATTTGAATTTCCTGAAGTGCTCGATAAAAACGGGGATTTTATTGGATTCGATGTAGTAATAGGAAACCCTCCATACGGATTATTCAATAAGAAACAAAACCAAAAAATCGCCCTCTCAATTCAAGACGAAGCAAAAGAAATAATTAAGAGGAATTTCCCAGAGGCTGTAAGCGGTGGCATAAATGCCTGTAGAATTTTTTACAGTCTTGGCTTAAGACTATCATGCAAAAATGGCTTTCAATCAATGATAATTCCTTTTGGGATTTTAACTGATACCACCTCTAATAAACTACGGCAACATATATTTAATCACCATTCTTTTTTACTTATTGATGCATTTCCTGAAAGAGATAGCGTAAAACGTCGTGTATTTGAAGATGCCAAAATGTCAACTTCAATTATCTTGACATCCAAAAATAGAATCTCAAAAAGTTTCAATCTTGGAATTTCTTATTCTCGTAAAATAGAAACCAAAAATAGATTTGATTTACGTTATGAAGACGTAATTAAGATCAACCCTGATCTATGTCCAATACCTATTACAAGTCCACAAGAATATGAGGTGCTCACAACAATATACTCAAGAAATGAACTCATAAAATTAGGAAGCATATCTAAATGCCTTACGGGGGAAGCAGATATGTCATTTGCGAAAAACGCGAGGACACAAAACAGCAATGATGCAGTACTTGTCAAAGGTGCCCAAGTAGATAGGTTTGAAGTTAAGTACGACCCTGCCGCAATCAGCCAAGGTGAAATTGAATATTTGAATATGGAAGAATTTAAAACTGGTTATAAGGGCAAAAAGTTAAAAGACGCTTATAAACGGAGATTGATCCTTCAGGGACTTACTGGAATAAATGAAAACTATAGGCTTAAAGCTACAATCATTGAACCCCCAGTATTTCTAGCAAACTCCTGCAACTATCTTCTGGATAAAAAAACTATGCCATTAAGCGTTATTCTTGGATTAATTAACAGCAAGACGCTTAACTTCGTATTTCAATGTACAAGTACCAGCAGTAATGTTAATGGATACGAGATAGATGATTTGCCAATACCCAAATACATTGATGAATCAATTCAAAGAAATCTTGAGAGTTTGGTTAATAAAATATTGGCGGTCAAAAAGAAAAATCCTAAAGCGGATACAAGTAGATTTGAAGAAGAAATCGATGAGATGATTTACAAGTTATATAAGCTAACAGATGAAGAAGCAGGTATTATTAACAAACGTTAGAGTTATGTTTTGGGGATTTGATGCGATTTTTTGTTGATCAGGAATTGTGTATTGGTTGCGGGGTTTGTGACAAACAGGGACGGTCAATAATCTTTCGCACATTTTGTTATAGACATTTCAATGGTCATGGTTAGTCATTGCCTAGTCGCGGGTTGCCAGTGAAATTGTATTTGGCGACACAATAGGTTATTTTGCTAATAACAGACCAGCAGACAGATTCAGACATCCCCGTTAATGCCAGTATCACACCACAATAATCCGTTTTCAACCTCCCCCTCTCCATTATCGTAGCAATTTCCAAATTAACCTTGACAACCCGCCCCGCTGTCAATAAAGTATGGCCTCTTTCTCAGGGCTGTACGCCCAATGTGCGTACCTACCCTGTAAACTACAATCTATTAATCTTTTCTTAAAACGAAGGAGTTTACAATGGCAACTAAAGTTGCAATCAACGGCTTTGGACGTATCGGCAGAGCTGTAGCAAGAATCATTATCGAAAGAGCAGGCGACCTCGAACTCGTTGCAATCAACGACCTCGCGCCAGCAAAAAGCCTGGCACACCTGTTCAAATATGACACAAACTTCGGCAAATTCAACGGAACAGTAGCAGTAGAAGGCGACAGCATCGTCATCAACGGCAAAGCTGTAAAGATCACCGCTATCCGCAACCCAGCAGAACTGCCCTGGGGCGAACTTGGAGTCGACTTCGTTGTTGAAGCAACAGGTATATTCCGCGAAAAAGAATCAGCAAAGGGCGGCTATGGCGACCACATCAAAGCCGGCGCCAAGAAGGTTCTGCTCACAGTTCCTGCAAAAGACGCTATCGACGCTACAGTAGTTCTCGGCGTCAACGATGAAGTCCTCACTGCTGACACCGTATCCATCTCAAACGCAAGCTGCACAACAAACTGCCTCGCTCCTGTTGCCAAGGTCCTAAACGATACTTTCGGTATCAAAAGAGGCATGATGACAACGGTTCACGGTTACACAAACGACCAGCACGTTCTGGATATGATCCACAGCGACCTTCGTCGTGCAAGAGCTGCTGCAATGAACATCATCCCGACAACAACCGGTGCAGCAAAGGCTGTCGGCGTGGTTATCCCTGCCCTTAAAGGCAAACTTGACGGCATGGCTCTTCGCGTTCCGGTCCCGACCGGCTCATGCGTTGACCTCGTTGTTGAACTCGAAAAAGACGCTTCTGTCGAAGAAGTAAACGCAGCCATCAAAGCAGCCGCTGAAGGCGACCTGGCTGGTATTCTGGAATACTGCGACGAGCCAATCGTCAGTTCAGACATCATCGGCAACCCTGCATCAAGCATCTTTGACGTAGCCTGCACAATGACAATGGGCAATAATCTCATCAAGATCGTCAGCTGGTACGACAACGAGTGGGGTTACTCAAACCGCACTGTCGACCTCATCGAGAAGACTGCTGCAATGTAATTGATTCTATCACCGGGCCTGTTCAGCATAGATTGTACAGGCCCGTTTTTTTTTCTATAAATACTACCAACCGTTAAAGGTGAATATAAAATGGCGAAGAAAACTGTTGCTGATATTGATGTACAAGGCAAAAAGGTTCTTATCCGGTGCGACTTTAATGTGCCGCTGGATGATGAGTGCAATATTACAAATGATGCGAGGATCACCAAGGCTCTGCCGACGATCAAACACGTTCTGGACAACGGCGCATCTCTGATCCTGATGAGTCATCTGGGCAGACCAAAGGGCAAACGCAACGACAAACTGTCACTTGCTCCAGTTGCCAAAAGACTTGGCGAACTGCTCGATAAGACCATCGTGTTCCCTGACGACTGTATCGGCGCAGACGTCGTAGCCAAGGCCGCGGCACTACAGCCTGGCGATGTAATGCTGCTTGAAAACCTCCGCTTCCATTCGGACGAGGTTATCAAAGACAAAGCCGCTAAAGAAGACGCACAGCTTCGCGCGGCCAAGGACGCTTTCGCTCAGCAAATCGCCGACCTTGCGGATGTATATGTCTGTGACGCATTCGGTACCGCTCACCGCGACAACGCGTCAATGTACACAGTTCCATGCCTGATGGAAGGCAAACCAAAGGTTAGCGGCTTCCTGATCGAAAAGGAACTGATCTTCCTCGGCGAAACTGTCGAAAACGCTGAAAAGCCATTTATCGCTATACTGGGCGGTGCAAAAGTTTCTGACAAGCTTGCCGTTATCGACAACCTGATGCATAAGGTCGATCAGATACTTATCGGCGGAGCTATGGCATACACATTCGCCAAGGCACAGGGAATTAAAATCGGCAACAGCCTTTGTGAAGATGACTTCCTTGAAAACGCTCTGAAACTTCTTGATGAAGCGAAAGACATCGGCTGCGAGATCGTACTGCCGGTTGATACCGTGATAGCACAGGAGTTCAAGGCAAACGCTGAAAACAAAATCGTTGAAGGCGACATTGATGACAACTGGGAAGGCCTGGACATCGGGCCGAAGACCCGTGAGATATTCTCACAGAAGATCGCTTCGGCAAAGACGATCGTCTGGAACGGGCCCATGGGTGTGTTCGAGCTTGAGCCTTTCGACCTTGGAACCAAAGCCATCGCTAATGCGGTAGCGGACGCTACAACCAACGGCGCACGCAGTGTCATAGGCGGCGGCGACAGCGCTGCAGCTGTCATTCAGATGGGTCTGGAGCCAAAGGTCAGCCATATCTCAACTGGCGGCGGCGCAAGCCTGGAATTCCTCGAAGGCAAGAAGTTCAAATGCCTTGCTATACTCGAAGAAAAGTAACAATACAACAAAACACCTGCAAAGGGCAAACGCTCTTTGCAGGTGATGTGCTTATATCATTTTGGGCGGTATAAAATGACTCAATTCAAACTTCCACAAGCAGGCACGATCGAAATATCACCTTCCATTCTTTCAGCTGATTTCGCAAAGCTGGCAGCAGAGATCGCTGACGTCGAAGCGGCTGGGGTGAAAATGCTTCACCTGGACATCATGGACGGCCACTTCGTACCAAACATAACATTCGGCCCGCCCATCGTTGCAAAGCTTCGAAAATGCAGCAATCTCGTATTCGATACGCACCTGATGATAACCGACCCGGAAAAGTACGCGCCAAGATTCATCGAGGCTGGCTCGGACCATATTACGTTTCACATCGAAACGGTTAGCGACCCGGTCGCGTTCGTCGAACACCTGCACAGTCTCGGTGTGACGTGCGGTGTTACCCTCAATCCGGAGACACCTGTCGAAACCATCGAAGCCGTAGCGCCTCTTTGCGATATGGTGCTGGTGATGACGGTTCATCCGGGGTTTGGAGGTCAGAAATTCATAGACGAAGCCGCCCGAAAATGCACCCGCATCCGCCAGATCGTAGGCGACAGTGTGCGCATCGAAGTAGACGGCGGAGTCGATCCGACAACAACCCCAACCGTAATAGAATACGGGGCTGACACACTGGTTGCGGGCAACGCAATATTCGGCCAGGCGGACAGAACGGCAGCAATAAACGCGATCAAAAACGCGTATCCGACCAACTAACCATCTGCATCACAAAATCATCGCTGCGATATAAATGTTATCCCTCCATTGATTTCTAACGAAGCAATATTCAGACTAGAAGCGAAAAAACGAGACAACATACCCCTATTCCTTAGTTCCCTCTTGACATTACAAGGCAGAATACCTACAATCACTGGCATTACTAACTTTTTTTGGAAATTGGAAGATGATGAAGTTGATCGTTGTTTTGTTATTGGGGATTTGCGGCAGCTGTCTGGCAGATGATTATACTTTTGGCGACTATGCATCAGATGCGGGGCTGACTGGAAATGAGACTGAGATCTTAGGTTACTTTGCGGGAATTACAGATCTTTCTGGACTTGCAAATAATTATGGTTCTGTGGAAACGCTTAGGCTTGACGTGAACCAGATTGCCAGCATTGAAAACGGGGACTTTGCCGGGCTTGGTAATCTGAGTTTTCTTGCTCTTGCCCACAACCAGATTAGCAGTATCGAAAGCGGTGACTTTGACGGACTCAATAATCTGGAATGGCTGCATCTTGGCGGCAACCGTATAAGCAGCGTAGAAAGTGGTGATTATGATGGGCTAACCAACCTGAGACGTCTGACTCTTAACTCCAATCAAATAAGCAGCATTGAAAGCGGTGACTTTAACGGGCTTATTGAACTGAGAAATCTATGTCTTCAAAACAACCAGATAGGCAGTATTGAAAGTAACGACTTTGATGGGCTTACTAATCTGGAAGATTTGGATCTTAACGACAACCATATAACCACAATTGAGAGCGGTAGTTTTGACGGGCTTAATAATCTGAAAAATCTGTTTTTTTTCAACAATCAGATTACCAGCATCGAGAGTGGTTACTTTGACGGGCTAACTAATCTGGAAAGACTGGATCTTGAGTACAACCAGATAACCATTATTGAAAGCGGAAGCTTTAACGGAACAACTAGCCTAGAATATCTTGAACTTAGCAATAACCAGATAGCCAGCATTGAAAGCGGGAGCTTTGACGGGCTTACTAATCTGGAAAGACTGTATCTTAACAACAACCAGATAGCCAACATTGAGAGTGGAGACTTTGACGTACTTACCAATCTGAAAGTTATGGCTATTAGCAATAACCAGATAACAAGCATCGAAAGCGGAGATTTTGATGGGCTTACCAATCTTGAAAGACTGCATCTTGAGAACAATCAGATAACCAGTATTGAAAGCGGGAGTTTTGATGGGCTTAATGAAATGCGATGGCTGCATCTTGAGAACAACCAGATAACCAGTATTGAAAGCGGAAGTTTTGATGGGCTCAATGAAATGCGATCGCTGTATCTTGACGGCAACCAGATAACCAGTATTGATAGCGGTGACTTTGACGGGCTTGGTTATCTGTGGAACCTGAATCTTAGCAACAACCAGATAACCAGCATCGAAAGCGGGGCCTTTGACGAGCTTGTTAATCTGCGAACATTACTTCTTGATTATAATTATGATCTTAGCGGTGAGGATGTGGTCGCTTTGCTTGAGAAGCTTGATTCGCTTCAGTATCTTTCTTTAGCAGGTATTGATGCCAGTAATTGGAGTTATAACGTTCGAGCAAGCCTCTATGCCTGGGATCAGGTTCCTGGTCATACACTTAATCCTACGATTGTTCCTGAACCTGCGTCGCTGGTGTTGCTTGGGTTGGGTGGTTTGATATTGGCGAGGCGAAAGGGATAGTGGATAGAGGCAAGGATATGATAAGGCTGCTGCTGAGAGGTGAGCGGCCTTTTTTGTTGCTTGTTGCCGCAAAATAGTATATATATTCGCAACAAATGTCTGGTAAGTTATTGTAAATAAATAATTTGTGACATTGAGACGAACATTTGCTTCTGTGGTCCGGTGTAAAATCTATTTCAAAACGAAGTATGGCATTTTCTGTTGGTCTGTGTTAAAATGCGGCGGTTTTATCAGGACAATATGTTAGAAAGGAGCGGTTTGGCTGAGTTGCTAAAACCGAAACAATAAGCAATGGCAAAGAAAAGTAAATCAGCGTGGGAAGGTTTTTCACTTAAACCTCGCAAAGAGATGCCCGAAGGCCTTTGGCTTGCGTGTCCGGCGTGCAAGCAGATGCTGTTCAGCAAGACAGTAGACAAGAACATGAATGTCTGCCCGAAATGCGAACATCATTTCCGCGTCAGTGCCCGAACACGCATTGAGCAGCTTGTTGACGAAGGCTCGTTTGAGGAGTTATTGCCCAACCTGACCTCTACCGACCCGCTCAATTTCGCCTGGAAGGGCGCCAAATACGCCGACCGTATCGAAAAACTTGGCGACAACGAAGCGATGATCGCAGGCAAAGCGTTCATACGGGGCCGAGGAATAATGCTTGCAGTGATGAACTTTGACTGCCTTGGCGGATCAATGGGCATGGTCGTGGGTGAAAAATTCTGTTGCGCTGCCGACCAGGCCATAGAAGAATCCTTGCCGCTGATCGTAGTAAGCTGCTCGGGCGGGGCAAGAATGCACGAAGGAGTGGTCTCGCTGGGCCAAATGGCCAAAACAAGTGCCGCTCTTGCAAAATATGACGATGCGGGCGGTTTCTTTATCTCGCTGCTGACGGACCCTACGACAGGCGGAGTGACTGCAAGTTTTGCGATGCTTGGCGATATTATAATTGCCGAACCCAAGGCCCTGATCGGTTTTGCCGGTCCCAGAACGATCTATCAGACCATCAAGATCGAGCTGCCCGAAGGTTTCCAGAGATCGGAGTTCCTCATGGAACACGGCTTTGTAGATATGATAGTCCAAAGAAAGGATCTCCGGCACGAAATAAGCAGACTGATCGACTACTGCGAGAAAAAATAGCCGACCAGTCGGCACAAATCCCATTTTTGCAATTTACCCTTTTAATCGCACCAGTTGCACCGTATAATCTGACCGTTGAGTAGGCTTGCGCTTGTTTTGCGCCTGTCAATAGTATATCCCGGAGAATAAATGACTTATTTTCGTAAGAACATTACTGAGATGAAAGGTTACACGCCCGGCTTTCAGCCTGCGGGGAGTGATGTTGTCAAGCTTAACACCAATGAGAATCCTTACCCGACCTCGCCTGCGGTACTGGAAACTCTTGGCAGTTTCGATCCCGAACAGCTGAGGCGATATCCGCAGCCGATGGGGGAGAAATTTCGTGAGACTGCGGCAGAAGTGCTGGAGGTAAGACCTGAGAACATAATGTGTACGAATGGCGGTGACGATCTGCTGACGATCTGCTTTAGGGCTTTTTGCGATTCGAGGCACGGTGTTGCGTATCCCGGGCCGACATATTCGCTGTATCCGGTTCTGGCGAAACTTCAGAACTGTGCGATCACCGAGTTTGCGTTTAACGATCCCGATCTTTTCACGAAACTTGCTGACAATGGTGCGGCGCTTAACATACTTTGCAATCCCAACGCGCCGACGGGGGCGCTTATCACGGCTGATCAAATGTCAAAACTGGCGGGGAAACTTGAAGGCATACTGCTGATCGACGAAGCTTACACGGACTTCGCATCGGAGAACTGTCTGCCGCTGATAGCCGACCATGACAATGTAATTATTCTGCGTTCGATGAGCAAGGGGTATTCGCTCGCGGGGATCAGATTTGGATTTTGCATTGCCCAGCCGACGATCATAAATGAACTGATGAAGGTCAAGGATTCGTACAACGTTGACGCTGTCGCTATCGAGGTCGCATCGGCAGCGTTTGCCGACCAGTCGCACTTCGCTCAAAACGTCAAAAAGGTTATCGACGAAAGAGCAAGGCTCACATCCGAGCTTAGAGATATGGGCCTTGAGATAAATGACAGCCAGACTAATTTTGTGCTGGCGAAATGTATCGACCAAAACGCTGGCGATATTTATGAAAAGCTGGCCGCGAAAAATATTTTCGTCCGTTACTTCAACCTTGAAGGCCTGACAGATAAACTGAGAATAACCGTTGGAACACCTCAGCAGAACGATGCTCTGCTAAGCGCGTTAAAAGAGATAGGAAAATAATATGGCAAACAGAACCGCAAAAATCGAGCGCAAAACTAACGAAACCGACATCTTCATGGAAATCGACCTTGACGGTGCGGGACGATACGAGATCGATACGGGGATCGGATTTTTCGATCACATGCTGTCGCACCTGAGCAAACACAGCAGGATCGACCTGACGCTAAAGGCCAAAGGCGACCTCGATGTGGACGGGCACCACACCATCGAAGACGTGGCGATATGCATGGGAACGTGTCTTAACGACGCACTCGGTGACAAGAAGGGCATCGCCCGGTACGGCAACGCGTCACTGCCGATGGAAGACGCTCTTGCTAACATCGCGATTGATCTGTCCGGGAGGGCATTCTGCGTTTATAACGTCGATTACCGCACGGAACGCATCGGCGACTTTGATGTCGAATGCATCGAAGAGTTTCTTCGAAGCCTGTCAAATGTCGGCAGATTTAACCTGCATGTAAACGTACCATACGGCACGAACAGCCACCACATCGCCGAAGCGATCTTTAAGGCAATTGGCCAGGCGTTAGCGGCAGCGGTAAAGGTAACAGGTACAGATATCCCAAGCACAAAGGGCATACTGTGAACGACATCGAATACGAATACAGGATCGGCATAGGCACGGACATCCATCGCCTGACGCCGGATAAACCGCTTATGCTGGGCGGTATGGAGATACCGTACCCGCTGGGGCTGCTGGCACATTCGGACGGCGATGTCGCGCTGCACGCGATCATCGACGCTGTAATGGGAGCGGCGGGCATGGGGGATATCGGCACGCTGTTTCCGGATACGGATCCGAAGTGGAAAGACGTTGACAGCAAGGAACTTGTGCTCAGGACCAGGGTGGAATACGAGAACAAGGAATGGGAGATCGTAAACGTCGATCTGATAATCCATGCCGAACAGCCGAAGCTGGGGCCGTTCAAGGGGCAGATGAAAAGAGCGATCGCGGGACTTTTGGGGATCGACTTTAGCCATGTGAACGTAAAAGCAAAAACCAACGAAGGCATCGGTGAGATAGGCAACGGCAACGCGATCTCGGCGACTGCGACTGCGCTGCTTCGCAGGAGATTTAAGAGAAGACTATAAGCACTGGATATTCAAGGACAGTAACAGATGACAGACATTCGTTTTTATAACACTTTTTCAAAAAAGATCGAGACCTTTACGCCAATTAAGCCCGGCAAAGTGAAACTATATTCATGCGGTCCGACGGTCTATTCGCACCCGCATATCGGTAATTTCCGCTCGTTCCTTATGGCAGACCTGCTTAAACGGTTTCTGAAGTTCAAGGGTTTTGCGGTAACACACATCATGAACATCACGGATGTCGGCCACCTGCTGGCTGACGCGGAAGAAGGCGCGGACAAACTCGAAGAAGAGGCTAGAAAACAGCAGAAGGATCCGCTTGAGATCGCTCAGATATACATCGACTCTTTCATGCAGGCAAGCGAACTGCTGAACATGGAACCGGCCAACTCCTTCCCAAGAGCAACCGAACATATCGACGAGATGATCAAAATGGTCGAGACACTCGTTGAAAAGGGCTATGCGTATGTTGTCGGACATAACGTTTATTATGATATTACAAAATTCGAGAGGTACGGCAAGCTTTCGGGTAATACAATCGACGATCTGAACGCCGGCGCACGTGTTGAGGTAAACTCCGAAAAACGCAACCACCAGGACTTCGCGTTGTGGAAGCATGACCCGATGCATCTTCAGCAGTGGGACAGCCCGTGGGGAAAAGGTTTTCCCGGGTGGCACATCGAGTGTTCGGCGATGAGCATGAAATATCTGGGCAAAAGTTTTGACTTCCATACGGGCGGCGAGGACAATATATTTCCGCACCACGAATGCGAGATCGCACAATCGGAAGGCGCAACCGGAAAGAAGTGGGTCAACTACTGGATGCACGGCAGGTTCCTGCTGTTCGACGGCGAGAAGATGTCAAAGTCGAAGGGCAATCTCTACACGATACAGGAGCTTATCGAAAAGGGCTTCAAGAAGAGCGCCATCCGGTATGCTCTTATCTCGTCGCACTATCGTCAGAACTACAACTTCACATTCGACGGCTTGAAGGCGGCACAGCAGGCGGTTGAAAAGTTCCAGCAGTGTGTTACCATGCTGAAAGAGGCCAGCGGTAATGATAGCGGAGCTGTTCGGGAGAGCATCACTGGGACTGCAGAACAATATCTTGCTGAGTTTGATGCGGCACTTTCGGATGATCTGAATATATCAAAGGCACTTGGTGCATGTTTCGACCTGATCCGTGAAGTGAACAAGGTTGGCGATCTTAACTCAGACGAGGCTAAAGTGCTGTTGGAAACATTTGCAAAAATCGAATCGGTGCTTGGTATTCTTTACGAGGACAGGAGCGATATTCCAGAAGAGATCGTCGCCCTTGCTGAGCAGCGGTTGGCGGCGAAAGCGGATAAGGACTGGGCGGCGGCTGACAGGCTCAGAGATGAGATCGCAGAGAAGGGATACATCCTCGAAGACGTGCCTGGCGGTAAGTTCAGAATTAAACAAAAGTAATAACTGTACCCGGAGATCGACATGAAAATACTTGGAATTGATCCGGGATTGCGGGTATGCGGGTATGCGGTGATCGAGTCGAAGCTGGCAGGAGCGAAACTGATCGAAGCTGGCGTATTCAAGAGCGACAGCAAAAGGACGCTTGCTGAAAGGCTCGACCAGATCGCAGTTGATATTACGCAGATACTTGAAAGGTTCAAGCCCGAGCGGGTCGCAGTCGAGGATCTGTACGCTCATTATAAGCATCCGAGAACCGCGATATTGATGGGACACGCAAGAGGTGTTATACTGCAAAAGTCGGCGGCGGCGAAAGCGGAAGTTAAAACATACGCCGCGACAAAGGTAAAAAAATCGCTGACCGGAAACGGCAGAGCGTCTAAAACTCAGATGCAGCTTGGCATACAGACGGTTCTTTCGCTTCCCGCAATGCCGGAACCGCATGATGTTGCGGACGCGATAGCGATAGCACTTTGCTGTGCCAACGAACTAAGCTGGAGCCAGGACACCCTTTAGGGTGATAAATATTCGCGTTGAAAGATTCAAGATTACATTGTGTAAACTTTTTCCGCGTATTAATATACATTTGTTATGCAGGTTTGGGCTAAACTTAAGACAGGTGCGAATATTATGATTGCAAAAATTGAAGGCAAACTAACGGACCTTACCACTGACAAGGGACTTATCCAGATCGGCCAGATAACTTACGAAGTGATGCTCCCGGGATATGCAGTCAGCAAACTTTCCAACTGCATCGGAAAAGACATCACACTGTTTACGATGCAGTACTATGAAGGAACGCCCGGCAAAGGGAATCTGATCCCCAGGTTGGTGGGTTTTTTGTCCGACGGCGAAAAGGAATTTTTCAACAAGTATACATCTGTAAAAGGGCTTGGGGTCAAAAAGGGTTTAAAGTCACTGACGATCCCGGTAGCGACAATCGCATCATATATCGAAAGCGGTGATGAAAAGCTGCTCCAGACACTGCCTGCAGTAGGCAAGAGGCTGGCTCAGCTTATAATCGCCGAGCTTAAGGGCAAACTGCAGTCGTTCGCTGTCGGAGATGTTTCGCATCCAGCTGCGGGTGCCGAATTCGATGCCTACCAGATCGAAGCGATGGAGATACTTGTTGCCTGGGGCGAAAAGAGAAACGAAGCAATGGAACTGATCCAGTTGGCGTGCCAAAAGCACCCGGATATCAAAACCGCAGAGCAGCTCGTGCCGCTGGTCTACAGGATCAAACAGGGAATCGAAGTTTAAACGGAAACTACAATGGCGATAGACAGAGTACTAAGTTCCGATTCGTTCGGCCAACAGGAGGAGACGTTCAACCTGGCGTTGAGGCCGAAAACTCTCGGTGAATGCATCGGACAGGAAACCGTAAAAGAGAAACTGGCGATTGCGATCACAGCGGCAAAGCAGCGTGGCGAACCGCTTGAGCATATACTGTTCTACGGACCGCCGGGGTTGGGTAAGACTACGCTTGCGAACATTATCGCAAACGAGATGGATGCGGCGATAAAGGTGTCGAGTGGACCGGCGATCTCCAAACAGGGTGACGTGATGGGGCTTTTGAGCAACGTCTCGACGGGTGATATCCTGTTCATAGATGAGATACACCGGCTTAGCGCACCGGTCGAAGAATTCATTTATCCGGCGATGGAAGATTTCAAGGTTGACTTTACCGTGGACAGCGGGATGCACGCCAAGACAATCAACTTCCCACTGAAACGCTTCACTATGATCGGAGCGACAACCAGGGCCGGGCTTCTAAGCGCACCATTACGCGGACGGTTCGGAATGCTTTTGCACCTGGACTTTTACGACGTCGATCAGTTGACTGAGATCGTTGCGAGATCGGCGAGGCTTTTGAACCTTGAGGGTGATACTGCGTCTCTCGAAATGATCGCAGGCAGAAGCCGGGGAACACCACGAGTGGCGAACCGTCTTTTGAAACGTGTTCGTGATTACGCACAGGTAAAGGGCACGGGAAAACTGACAACAGACATCGTTGTCGCAGCGCTGAAAATGGAACAGATCGACGAACTGGGACTTGACGAACTGGACCGCTCGTTTTTGCGTGCATTGATAAATATCTACGACGGCGGACCGGCAGGCATCGACGCGATCGCGGCGACTCTGGGCGAAGAACGTGACACGCTCGAAGATGTTGTTGAACCGTACCTGCTCCAGGTTGGTTTCGTTCGCAGAACAAAAAGGGGCAGAGAAGTTACTAAAGCGGCATGCGACCATCTCGGCGTGGAATACAAAAACAACTCATCGCAACTCTTTGACGTTTAAAGGAAAACCTATGCGAAGATTTCATGCAATATTCGTTTGCGTGGCAGTCACTATATTCCTCACCGGCTGTGCCAACACGAATAGTCAGCCGCTTGTCGTAATGACGTACAACATCCATCATGCCGAAGGTGCCGATGGCGTACTGGACATTGACAGGATAGCTGGTGTCATTGCCGGGGCAAATGCGGATATTATCGCACTGAACGAGGTTGACAACAACTTCTCTGATCGCAGTGATAACCAGAACCAGCCCAAACTTTTGGCTGAAGCATTGAACATGCACTATGTCTACGGGGCGACAATAACTTCCGGCCCGCAGGAAACTCCAAACCAGTACGGCAACGCTATTTTGAGCAAATATCCGATCATCAGATCGGACAATCACAAGCTGGCAAACGCGGACAACAAAGAACCACGGTGCGCACTTGCTGCAACGATCAGGATCGACAGCCAAACGTACACCTTCATAGCAACTCACCTGAACCACCAACAAGCCAAACTTCGCAACGCTCAGGCCAATTCGATCATTGATATATTGGAAGGCATCGACACGCCGGTCATCCTTGCAGGCGACTTCAACTGCATACCGGGCACTAACGCGGCAGCAATAATGACAGAAACGCTTGACTCGTCATTTGAAAAGGCGGGGATCGGCGATGGAGGGACAGTGGGCAGGAACTCAAAAATTGATTATATTTTCATGTCAAGGGATATAGCGGGCAAGCTAATATCATCTACAGTGATCCGCGATGAAACAACAAAAATTGCATCGGATCATCTGCCTATGATAACGCTGCTGGAACGATAAACCGGACCATTTTCGTGCAATCAGAATAGAATCCAGCAATTATTACAACTATTACACACATATAAACAACTGATTAACAGACACTTACGACTATTATCTCAAAATACTTCACAATTCTAAGGCATTTTGCTTGACTTATTTTTTTTCTGTGTAATACTATAATTATGCATGATGCCATTGTACTGATCAGTGTAAGTTCATCGGCTTTTTTTTGGCAGGCGACTAAGGCACGATGCCTTAGAGGAAAAACTTTAACAATAATGCAAACAGGAAATCGAATGGGTACTAAAGAACATATCAGCGAAACAGAATTAATGATAATGAACGTGCTATGGGAACATGGCAAGTCAACTATCCGACAAATCGCCGAGCATATCTACGACAATGTGAGCAACACCGAATACGCGACGATCCAGAGCCTGCTCAATCGTCTTGAGAAAAAAGACTACATCGGACGCGACAAGGACGGATTTGCACATCAGTTCTATTCGGTTGTTGAGCAAAAAGATTTCATTGAGCAGAAACTGCAGGACGTAGCCGACAATGTCTGCAATGGGGCTTACTTCCCCTTATTGGTTAATCTCGTAAGCAAAACGAAGTTGAATCAGGAACAAAAAAATGAGATAAAACATATGATCGATAAAATGTAACAATTGTGAAAGGTTGCAGAACTTTACTGTTTCAAGTTCCACATGGTTATCTATGAATAATATACCTGAAATTCTGTTATCAAATGTTATTGTCGTATCGATAGGCGCGTTGGTGATCTATGGAGTTACGACAATTTGGAAAAACGCGAAAATAGCACGTCTGCTGTGGCTGATCCTGCTGCTTAAGCTTATCACGCCCCCTCTGTTTCAAATCCCCCTGCTCGGACCGGCACCGGAACAGGCCATATCGACAGAACAAAAACTACCGATCTCAATGGATGCGCCGCATTTAGCACTGCCGTCAATTGAAAGGCGAGTTCCCCGCCGTGTACAATATGTGCCCGCCCAGCCAAAAAACTATCCCGCCATACAAAGCAGCTTGAATTCAAAACAGGACAAACCAGCCATAACGACTATCTGCGGTAAATGGATCAAAACAGCAAACGCAAAGATCAACTACCTCTATATCTGGATAGCGGGATCGGCCGTTTGGATACTGATAAACATTTGGCAGGTATCTCGCCTTTGCAGGTTGCTGGTCGGCTCATCCGCTGCACCGGCAGGAGTACAGGACGAACTTTATAACATATCTAAGAACCTGCGATTCAAAACGATACCAAAACTGATATTCGTTGATACCATGATCTCACCTTGTGTGTGGGCATGGAAACGCTCGTCATACATTCTTATCTCGAAAGAATTATTCGCACGAATGGACATGCATCAGCAGCAAACGATCCTGACGCATGAGATGGCGCATTTACGACAGGGTGACCACTGGCTCAGATGGCTTGAGTTGGTGATAATCGCAGTGTACTGGTGGTTTCCAGTCGCGTGGTGGATCGTTAAGCAACTGCATAAATCCGGTGAATATTGCTGCGACTCGTATGTGTACGATATTTACCCGAACAAGATAAAAGCATATGCCAGGGCCCTGGTAGAAACCGTTGAGTGTTTGTCAAACACCAACAAGAAAGTGGCAGCATTGGGAGTTAGAAATCTTAGCGGACCGATGCTGCTGAAAAGAAGGATCAAACTAATTACTGAAATGAAAGGACAAACCAAGATGAACTGGAAAACAAAAATAATGGCTGTACTTATTGCAGCTTCAACAATTACACTATCGGTTGGTTACGCCAACGATAAAGACGCTGAACCGACTGATAACGAAATAATAGCCGCAGAGGTCATTGAAAATATTGACAGCGCAGAGTTATCCGATGAAACTAAAGAACTCATCAGAAATACAATTGTTGACACACTGGACAGCAAGTGGCAATTCATAACAAGCGGAGTTTCTTGCATCGGCGATACGATAATGATAGGAGAGTATTTTGATCTCGACGAGACAGATAACTACGCAATGATCGAAGGCGACTCGGCTAAATGCTTCACGATCGGACCGGATGGTGAAATGCAGGAGTTAGATATAGACGAATTCGACATACGATCTATTCATGATGTGATGGTGGGCAACGCAATAATCGAATGCGGTATGGCCGGGCTGGATGATGAAATGCAGGAAATGGACCTCTGCGATGTCATTGAAAGTGGGGATATACAGGAGATAGACCTCAGTGATGTTCTTGAAATGCAAATTAAATCTCTGGAAAAGCAGATCGAACTTTTGAGCAAACAACTTGAGCAGCTTAAAAGCACGATAAAATAAACATATTTTTTCTAAACATACAGGGCGTTATTCTTATTGGTAACGCCCTGCATATTTTCATAATGGGCCTGTTACACAAAAAAAAGCGTTTAATGTAACATTTTCTCAAGGCTCGGTGTATAACCCATTGTATACTTGTCTCGTTTGTTGTGATAAATAAACTTCAATAAAGGATATTTGCATGAGTAAAACTCGAAAGATATGTTTGGTTTCGGCTTGTTGTACCTTAATATTGTTTTTGTGTTTATCCGGAATTGGCTGTTCGACTTGTGATTCTGCGTCAACCGCTAAACAGACTGATACGTCTGACAGTATTTTCCATGCTATGGAGCAGGTGTATCCATCATTAGTACGATTGAATGTAGTGATAGAGTATCCTTCGGGCGGCCGCATGGAAAAACAACAGGGTGCGGGCAGCGGAGCGATCATCAGCAAAGAGGGGCACATCATAACAAATCATCATGTGGCTGGAAAGGCAAGCCGTATCACATGCAGGATGCCGGACGGTGAAGAGATTGAAGGCACCCTGATCGGGACAGACGCATTGGCAGACATTGCGATAGTCAAGCTCAACCTGGATCAAAGAACAAGTGACAACCCCCTGCCGGTTGCCAGTTTTGGGGACTCGGATAGTGTCAACGTCGGCGATGTTGTTTTCTCAATGGGAAGTCCGGCGGCTTTGTCTCAGTCAGTTACTCAGGGTATCGTCAGCAATACTGCGATGATCATGCCGCGCTTAGGTTCGCCTGTACGTTTTAAACTGGACGGAGAAGATACCGGTTCACTTGTTCGCTGGATCGGACATGACGCGGTTATTTTCGGAGGCAACAGCGGAGGGCCGCTTGTAAACACGAAGGGTGAAATAATCGGTATCAATGAGATTGGAATCGGCAGCTTAGGCGGAGCGATACCTGCTAATCTTGCAAAATCAGTGGCCCAACAACTGATCGATACCGGCACTGTTAAGCGAAGCTGGACTGGCATGGAATGTCAGCCGAGATTGAAGAACTGCCCGGTTTCAAAGGGCGTTTTGGTCAGCGGTATCATTAAGGATTCTCCCGCTGAACAGGCCGGACTGGAAGCAGGCGACATCGTAACATCGTTTGACGGAGTCGAAGTCGATTGCAGAATTGACGAAGATATTCCTGTGTTCAACAGGGTTGTCCTGTCAACTCCGATCTCGAAAAAGGTCAAGATCACAGCAGTACGCGACGGCAAGAAAAAGCTGTTTGAATTGGTAACTGCTGCCAGAGATCGAGCACGTGAGGATGACTTCGAATTAAAGCTTTGGGGCATAACAGCGAGAGATATTACCAAAATGGCTGCGAAGGAATTGAAACGGGTCGATCATAAAGGCATATTGGTTTCCAGCGTACGTGCTGGCGGACCGTGCGGGCAAGCCAAGCCTTCAATAAACAGAAGGGACATCATCACAAGTGTAGCAGGCGTTGCTGTAGACGATCTTAAGCAGCTCAGGAAAGTTACAGAAAGTCAGACAAACGGAAAAGATGTTCCTGTTTCAACGCTTGTCGAATTTGAAAGAAGTGACAAAAAATATCTCACAGTTGTCGATCTTGGTCCGACGCAGGAAGCTGATAAGCCGCTAACATCAAAGAAGGCCTGGTTCCCTGCGACAATTCAGGTATTGACTAAGGAAATTGCAAAAGCTGTCGGACTTGATAAACAAAAAGGTGTACGGATAACCCAGGTATATGAAGGACATTCGGCAGCAAAGGCCGGTCTTAAAGTTGGAGATATTCTTATCAGGCTGGACGGAGACAAGATCGACGTATCCAAGCCGGAAGATTCTGATGTCTTTGATGAAATGATCCGCCAATACAAGATCGGCAGCGAAGTCAGTTTCGATCTGATAAGGGATGGACAAACTTTGAAAATCCCGCTTACGCTGGAGGCTCCTTTGAAGTCAGCCAACGAGTTGAAACGCTATAAGAATGAGTATTTTGAAATGACAGTCCGCGAAATTGCGTTCCAGGACCATGTCAGTCAGAAACTTGACAAAGAGACCCGTGGTGTTCTTGTCGAACGCGTTGAGTCGTCAGGCTGGGCGAGCCTTGCAGGTGTATTTCTGAAAGACATATTGATATCTATCGATGGCAAGGCCACACCGGACATCGATACGGTCGAGAATATATTGACCGAGGCCCAGGCAAAAAAAGCCAAACGGCTTGTATTTTTTGTCAAACGCGGCATTCATACGTTATATCTTGAACTGGAACCGAGTTGGGATGATCTGGCCAATAATGATAATAAAAACTGAATCTAATTACTCTAACACCAAAGAAAGGCGAAAAATGAAGAAAACACTATTATCTCTTGTTATGGTAGTCTGTATGGCATCTGCCAGCCTGGCTGCGGATGAAGCAGTGATCAAAACCGCAAAACAAATTTACAAAACCCAGGGGGATACTGTCGTTTGGGTAAGTGCCGTTTCCAAAATGGAACTGAGCGGAATGGGTATGCTTCTGGGCAACCAGGGCGAACAGGAAGTCGAAGCAGTGGGAACCGTGATCCATGAGTCCGGACTGACGGTTGTTTCTTCGGCCTCGCTTAACCCAATGAGCATGCTGGGTGATATTGCTATAGAAGTTCAAGGCGAATCACAAAAGATCAACACTCAAAGCCAGCTTTCAGAAGTGAAGATGATCCTAGCCGACGGGACCGAAATTGACTGTAAGCTGGTATTAGAGGACCGTGACCTGAACCTTTCCTTTATCATGCCGGAGAAGAAAGAAGATGTTAAACTCCCCAAGTTCAAGTACATCTCTCTTAAAGAAGGCGGCAAATCAGAGATTCTTGATTCTTTGATCCTGCTCGACCGTTTGGGAAAATCATTAAACAAACAATGCCAGGTGCTTTTGTCAAGAGTCAGTGCCGTTGTGAAAAAGCCGCGCATTTTTTACTGTGCCTCGGAATTGAATATGGGGGGAACACCTGTGTTTACTGAAAACGGTAAGATACTGGGAATAACTTCAATAAGAAAACCTAAAGCGAAGGGTATAATGGCAATGACTGGTATCACTCCCGTAGTCATTCCAGCAGGTGACGTGATGGAAATCGCAGAACAAGCCCTCGAAGCAAACAAAACGAAGAAGGAAACAAAAGAGGAAGTAAAAGAAGACAAGTAGCACACCTCAACTGATGCACACATTTAAAATGGCTGGCAATCGTAACATCGCCAGCCATTTTTTGTCCTGCCAATTAATGCCGAACCGTTTTATCTTTGCAACGATTTTATTGCGAGGCACTTGCAGTAAAATACTTCGCCATTTTTGGCCTTTTGTGCAGAATCTCTGTCAGGTGATAAATTATCACCTTTTCAACACCTCTAAGAAGCCTTTCGTCTGCGTTCTTTAAATTGCGTAGTTGGGTCAGGCAATCTGCTACAGGCTTACTGAGCCTTAGTTTGTCAACAAACGCCCCCTCGCAATCGGCGCAAATAAGTCCGTTGGCGGTACTGCAAAAATAAATATTTTTAACGGAATCGTTCCATGACGAAGAGCAGTTGACGCATCTGTTGAGTACGAGGGCACTTCCGAACTCGCCAAGCACAGTAAGCTGGAAGATAATCAAAAGCGACAATGCCTCGGCGTTGTCAGAGGCGGTTTGCACGTCGGTCAAGAACCGAACAAATCCATCGAACAGTTCCGGATGCGGATCATTTTCATGTGTGAAGTGATCCATCAGTTCTGCTGCGAACAACGCACAGTTCATTACAAAGAGATTGCGTCTTAGTCCCATGAATACCGGTTGCTGGTCGAACTCTTTAAGTGTCGCAAGTTTGCCAGTTTCGTTCGGATAGAACACCATCTGCCCATACGAAAATACTTCTATCGCCCCGCCGCTGGTTGACTTGGCTCGCCGCGACCCCTTAGCCATCACTCCGATCTTTCCATGCTGGCGCGTAAAGAACGTCACAACCTGCGATGACTCCGAGTAATCGACCTTTCGCAAACAGATTGCCTTATCCTTTGCGATCATCGTCTATTGACCGTTCTTTTCTTTGGCATTAAGCTTTTCGATGCGCAAGCGTATTATCCGCCTGGCCTCGGCTGCAAGGATCACAAAACGAATGTCTTCATGCTCGAACGATATTCCTGCCTTTGGTATATATCCAAGATGCGAAAACACAAATCCGCCTGCAGTATCGTAGTCCTCATCCTCCGGCAGTTCGACATCGAATTCCTCGTTAAGATCGTCAATATACATCCGGGCGTCGATCTCAATGGTCCGCTCATCGATCCTCTTTACCTCCTCGGTGGGCGTTTCCTCATACTCGTCTACGATCTCGCCTACCAATTCCTCAAGGATGTCCTCGATCGTCACAACGCCTGCGGTTCCGCCATACTCATCGAGTACAACGGCGATATGCAGCTTTTGATTTTGGAACTCATGGAGCAGCACACGAAGCGGCTTGGTCTCGGGTACGAAATATGCTTTTCGCATTTTATCGCGAAGTTTGAACCGGGCCATATCTTTACCGATCTCGGCAAGTAAGTCCTTGGCGTAAACCAGCCCGATTATGTTATCGATGTTTTCCTCGTAAACAGGTATCCTGGAATGACCTGCGGTGCTGATCGTTTCAAGAACCTTTTCAAGGCTGTCGTTGGCGTTGACGGCGACAAGGTCCGTCCGCGGGGTCATGATCTCTTCAGCGGTCGTATCGCTAAGCTCAAGAACATTTTCGATCATCTCCATTTCTTCCTCGTCTACCACCCCTTCAAGTTTGCCCTGCTCGACGACGCTAAGCAGTTCCTCCTGCTTTTCCTCCTGCGCCTGCTCAGGATGCATCTCCGTAACACCGGCAAGCCGTCTGACGAACCTGTCATGCAGATCGAGCAAAACCAACACAGGCTTTACAACTTTGGAAAATACCCTGAGAATTTTATAGGTACGAGCCAAAACAGTCTCTCCGGTATACTTGGCCCAGGAGTGCGGAACAGCTACGCTGAACACTTCAAAGATGATGATTGCCAGAACAAAAAACAGGATATATCCTTTAACCGTATTCGGCAGGACTATCATCAGCAAAAAAAGCAGCACCCCGACATTGCTGACCAACCGCAGCAGAGAGCAAGTAAGGGTCAGTTTTTCAACCTCACCAAAGAAAACATCAACCAAATCTTCCCTGCCAAGCGACTTAAAGGATTCGGCGATCTTCACACGCGAAAACGTCCTGAGCGCCACATGGTTAAGAGAGAAAAACATCGAAACAACCGCTAATACACACATCAGTAAAATCGACCAACCAACATCATCCACGAAAACATGCCCCTAAAATAACACTTTCAATAACAACAAAACGTCAACTATTTTCTGGAATGCTCTTACTCACCCAAATCGCCGGATGCAAAAGTTATTCCGTAATTCGTGCTTTTTAATATCTCGTCTTCCATACGGTGCATCTCAATTGCGTCACGTTCATCAATATCATCAAATCCAAGATTGTGCAGCAGACCGTGGACAACATACAAAGCAAGTTCAGATTCTCCCGAATGGCCGCGTTTTATCGCCTGCCTTTCAGCCTGCTC
>DAOWHR010000401.1 GCA_030641315.1 Anaerohalosphaeraceae bacterium
CATTCGGTCCTTGGAGGGCCAAAGACAAAATCCGGTCGCGCCGACACCAAAGTGTTCAGTCTCGTCTATTGTTGCCTGCCAAGTAATCTCATTGTCCTGATCTATCGAATACGCTTTAACCTTACTATTAGCGTGACAAGCAACTGCAAACACCGATTTCGCCTGACAGGTTGAAGAAACTCCAAGAACAAATAACATTAAGATAGATAGACATGAAATACGCTTTGCCGGCATAACCGCCTCCTTAGCAAATGAAAAAAAAGAAATGAATGGTATTATGAAACTGTGTTCTTGAATACGAAAACCTCTCATATTGTCTTCTCCCTATCAAAATATCTAATTAACCGGCTACCCCAGCAAGTTATAAATATCTTCTCTTAGCCTACATAATATTTCCCATACTTACATCACAATACTACCTATACGTAACTTTGTCAATACAATAATATATTTAAATACGAATTTTACTTGTTATGTCCAGTTGACACAGATAGCCTTAAGCCATGCTTCCCTTCCCTGCAATTCCGCCTGCCATGAGTCTGTCGAATGGTGGCCGAAAATAAACTCTTAATCATTGCTTTTAACTTAAAAAAATCTGTGTTAATCCGCGGTTAAAAATCCCAAATACACAATCCCAAATCTCAAATTAACAGATATTCCCCACCTGTCGACCGGCAAATACCACCCACCCGCAAAACAAAGATCTCCATCCCCTTCAAAAACCAGCGTTAAACCACTATGCCACAAACACTTACCCCATTAAAGCCCAAAACAAGGTATGCCCCACCTGTCGACCGCGCAATAAAATCGGACACCCACCCCACACAACAAAACCTCAATAACAACCCCAATACCGCCGATTTCAACCCAAACCACCCATCATAACACAAAAAGTCGAAATCGGTCAAAAACGGTACAATTCTGTACCTCACAAGGCATCCACACCTCAACCCGGCCTCTCTTCAGCCAATCTCACATGCACATTCTCCGGCTCTTACAAAAACTGTCAAAGTTCATATCATTCAACCGCAGAATAGTTAAAAGGCCTCTTGAAAGCGTTTAGTTTTACAGTAGAATGGCGATTTAAGCTGAATATTCTATTAACAAACCGGAGTTGTCTTATGAGCGATCCTGTTACACGCAGAGGATTTTTGAAACGGGCCGGCCTTTGTCTTTGTGCAGCAGCCGCATTGCCTGTCGGATGTAATGCCCAGCAGCAGCCCAAACCTGCCGGCAAACGGCCCAACGTACTCTTTATCGCTGTTGACGATCTTCGTCCACAACTGCCATGCTACGGGCACGAACATATCATCTCACCAAACATCGACCGGCTCGCGGCAAGCTCAACCACGTTTAACCGTGCGTACTGCAACGTTCCAACGTGCGGGGCGTCACGGGGCAGCCTGCTTACGGGCATAAGACCGATCGCCTCAAAACGATTCATCAATAACAGCCGTGCCGAAAAACAGGTTCCCGATGCGCTGACTTTACCGATGCACTTTAAGAACAACGGCTATCACGTCATCTCCAACGGCAAGATATTCCACAGCAAATACGACTTCGCTGACAACTGGTCCGAACAGCCGTGGCGGCTGTTCGATTATGAAGATAGTAAAGACTGGGCGGTCGACAAATTCGACAAACTCTGGCTGAACCCGGCCTCCACCAATATCCGCAACCCAAAAACCAAACGCGGGCCATTCTGCGAATCGGCTGACGTGGATGACAGCGCAACACAAGACGGCAAAGTCGCACAAAAAACCATCGCAGACATAAAACGTCTGAGCAACTCCGACAAACCCTTCTTCATCGCATGCGGGTTCTGGAAGCCGCATTTGCCGTTTAACTCGCCGAAGAAATACTGGGACCTGTACGACCCCGAGAAAATCGCCCTTGCAGATAACCGTAACAAGCCGAAGAACCTTCCACCTCAGTGCCGCAACTCCGGCGAGATAAACGCCTACTCACAAGTCGCAGGCCGCAAGGATACCGATGCATTCCATCGCCAAGCGAGACACGCCTACTACGCCTGTGTAAGTTTCATCGACGCCCAGATCGGCCGTGTGCTCGACGAACTCGACAAACAGGGAATCGCTGACAACACCATCGTCGTACTCTGGGGCGACCACGGCTGGCACCTTGGCGAACACACGTTCTGGGGCAAACATAACACGCTGAACAACGCCCTTCGCGTGCCGCTTATCGTGCACGCACCGGGTAGCAAAGCGGGCAAAACTGACTCGCTGGCAGAACTGGTCGACCTGTATCCAACCCTGTGCGATCTTGCAAAGCTGGACAAACCTACCCACCTGCAGGGTGACAGTCTGGCGCCGGTGTTGAAAGACAAATCCGCTGCCGTCAAACAGGCAGCCTTTAGCGTATGGGGCGCAGGCAACGCTATCAAGACCGACCGCTATCTCTACACACAGTGGCAAAAGAACGGCAAGACTGTCGGCCAGATGCTCTACGACCACCGGAGTGACCCTGACGAGAACACCAACATCGCCAACCTGGCCGAAAACAAACAGATCGTCGAAAAACTAAGAAGCCAACTCAAACAGAAAACCCAGGCTATACTATAATCATGAAACCATTTACCATCCAGCAGCTCGCATGTGCAATTAATGCTAACATCATCCAGCCTAACGCCGATCTGTCGACACCCATCACGGGCATAAGCACCGACACCCGCACCATTGCACCGGGTGACTGCTTCTTCGCCATCACCGGCCCAACCCACGACGGCCACGACCACATCCAAACCGCAATACAAAACAACGCCGCCTGTGTCATTATAAATAAAGGGGTCAGGAGCCTTTTTTCACCTGCCTCACCTTCCACCACCCCAATCCTCGCTGTCGAAGACACAATCATCGCCCTTGGTCTCCTTGCTAAATGGTACCGCACATACATACCTGCCAAACTGATCGCTATCACCGGTTCGGCAGGCAAAACATCCACCCGCCACATACTGCATCATGTGCTCAGCAAACACTACAACTGCCATCAGTCGCCAAAAAGCTTCAACAACAACATAGGCCTGCCGCTGACGATTCTTGCCGGCGAACCAGGCCACGACATAATCATTGCCGAACTCGGCTCCAACAACCCGGGCGAGATCGCGTATCTTACCGACATCGCCCAGCCGGATATAGCGGTCGTCACCAACATCGCCCCGGCCCACCTCGAAGGCTTCGGTTCGATCAAAAACATTATCAAAGAAAAGGCCTCGATCTGCCAGGGGCTGACCTCCCAAGGCAAGTTCCTTATTTGTGCGGATTACCCGGACCTGGTCATCCACTGCCAGAACCAGCGCCGCCCGTTCATAACCTTCGGCACAAACCCGGACGCAGACATAGCGATCCCGGATATCCGCACCATGGGCCTGACCGGAACCATAGCAATCGATGACACAACCATCGACATCCCGCTACCGGGCCGGGCGAACCTGCTTAACACTATTGCCGCGTACGCGGTCAGCGCACACATGGGCATAACACTGACCGACTTTGCAGCCGACATCGCGGACATCGCAGCCCCGGATATGCGGCTGAACATCATCACGGCAGGCCACTTTACGATAATCAATGACTGCTACAACGCTAACCCGGCATCGATGCGTAACGCCCTTGGCTGTCTGCACAGCATAGCTTCGGCTCACAACCGCCGCAGCGTCTTTGTCGCAGGGACCATGGGCGAACTCGGCCCGCAAAGCGAACAACTCCACGCCGAATTGGGAGCGGATATCGCCGAGGCCGAAGTGGACCTGCTTTTGGCGACAGGCAGATTCGCCAAAACCGTCGCAAATGCGGCCCGTCAGAACGCCAAAAACACTATCAGCACACATATCTTTGAAAATACGGCCGATCTGGGCAAGAAACTGCAAGGATTTGTCAAACCTGACGATATAGTATTAGTGAAGGGTTCGCGTTCGGCAAAGCTGGAAGACGTAACGGCTGAACTGATCCGAATTGCTGACGAATTTGACGCATAATCTTGCTGGGCAATACGTTTGATATACCATTTTTTACATTACTATAGCGAAATTTTCACCGACTACCTCGGCTTCTATGCTTATGAAGAGGTCATGTTCCGCGCGATCTGTGCGGCGCTAACCAGCCTGCTGATCGCGATAATCACCGGCCCCAGGATCATCCGCTGGCTGATGAAGAAGAAGATCGGCGACCGACCGGAATTTAACCACACGGCACTGAACGAACTGATGAGAGAAAGAGCAAACACGCCGACTATGGGCGGTCTGATAATACTGTTTGCGATCATAACATCAACAGTCCTCTGGGCAAATATGACAAACCAGTTCATCCACAAGGCTCTGTTCGTCATCGTCTGGTTCGGTACTTTGGGCGCCGTTGACGACTGGCTGAAGCTGACCAGCAAAATTTCTCAGCGATCCAGGGACGGCCTGAAAGCATGGGAAAAGCTCATCTTCCAGTTCGGAGGCGCCGTCCTGATCGCTCACTTCCTCTACACGGATTTCGCCAACCTTGACGATGCGAAAATGCTGTGGCTACCCTTCTACAAGCACGGGATTCCGCTGGCCGGGTGGTTCTTCGCCATCATCGCGGTGCTGTATATCTCCGCGACCAGCAATGCGGTGAACCTGACCGACGGCATGGACGGACTGGCGTCGGGCTGCATCGGCATCGTCGCTGCGGTCCTGGTGATACTCTGCTACGTCGCATCCGAATCTCTCTCCCCGACAAGTTCGGTCACATGGGCAAGCTATCTGCTGCTGCCGCACATACCGCAGTCGGGGGAACTGTGCATATTTTTCGCTGCGATCATGGGGGCGATACTGGGCTTCCTCTGGTTCAACTGCCATCCGGCACAGGTATTTATGGGCGACATCGGCTCACTGCCGCTCGGTGCCGCAATGGGATATGGAGCGATCGTAACGCGTAACGAGGTACTGCTGCTGCTGATCGGCGGCGTATTCGTAATGGAGCTTGCTTCGGTGATATTGCAGGTCGGATATTTCAAATACACAGGCGGCAAGCGACTGTTCCGCTGCGCACCGATACATCACCACTTCCACCTTCTAGGCTGGTCGGAACCACAAGTCGTAGTACGATTCTGGCTGCTCGCGGTGGGATTTGCA